>CAZIZD010000033.1:0-12562 GCA_964543615.1 uncultured Alcaligenaceae bacterium
GGCTATTAACCCTCGCACGCTTTCCAGGCGTGTGACTTAAACCGCTCATCCACCTCTCCGTTTTGAATCCCCCAGCGGCTGATCGTGCCAGGGCATTGCGGTGGTGCGGAGCGCGCATTTTACAGGATGCCCGCCCCGTCGCGTTCCGAGTCGGGCAGCCCGGTCCAATCCACCGTAAACGGCCCGCGGCCGATGTGCGAGCATGCGCACTGCGCTGATCAGTCCTAGACCTGCCCCACGCCCCCCACCTTCCCCATGGAAACCCACGACGCAATCGTCATCGGCGGCGGCGTGATCGGTGTATCGATCGCGTACCACCTCGCGCGCCTCGGCTGCCGCGACGTCCTGCTCCTCGAGCGCGGCCAGCTCGGCGGCGGCACCACGGCGCAGTCGTCGTGCATCGTCCGCACCCACTACTCGGTGCCGGAGAACATCGACCTCGCGCAGCGCTGCCTCAACGTATTCCGTGACTTTCCGGGCTATCTGGGTGACGCCGAGGCCGACTCGGGCTTCACGCGCTGCGGCCTCATGGTCGTCGCGGCGGAAGGCCCGCGCGCAGACGCGTTGCGCGAGACCCTCGCCATCGAGCGCGGCCTCGGCGTGGATGCGCGCGAGATCACGCACGCCGAGGCGCGCACGATCCTGCCGCTCCTCCAGCTCGACGACATCGCGGCGATCGGCTGGGAGCCCGAGTCCGGATACGCGGACGCGTACCTCACACTCACCGCATTCGCGCGCAACGCGCGCAGGCTGGGCGCCGTGCTGCGCGAAGGCGTGGCCGTGACGGGACTCGTGCGAGACGCTACGGGCCGCGTCACCGGCGTCGCGACGGCGCATGGACCGATCGGTGCGGGCGTGGTGATCAGCGCGCAGAACATCTGGTCGCGCGAAGTCGCCGCGTGGACCGGCATCGACCTGCCGCTGTCGATGTCGCGGCACGCGGTCTTCACGCTCGAAGGTCCCACGCCCTACGCGCGCGACCTGCCCGTGCTGAAGGACCTGGCCTCGCCCGGCAAGCTCTACATGCGCGGCTATGGCGGCCGGCAACTCCTCGTCGGCGACGGCAACGAGGGCGAGACGATTCACACGCCCGACACCGAGCAGGCCGACGTGCCGCTCGACCACGTCGTCGATCTTGGCGAGCAGGTCGCGCACCGGCTGCCGGCGTTCGCGGCAGCGGGCCTCGCGTCATCGTGGACCGGCGTCTACGACGTGACGCCGGACTGGAATCCGGTGCTGGGACCGCTCCCCGGCATCGCGGGACTCGAGGTCGCCTACGGCTTCTCCGGCCACGGCTTCAAGCTGTCGCCGGTCGTCGGCCGGCTGGTCGCGCAGAGCGCGCTGGGACTGCCGACCGACGTGGCGCTCGCCCCGTACGCGCTCGAGCGATTCTCGTCAGGCCACCTGCTCGCCGGCCGCTACGGTGCGGGAGCCGTTTCCTAGCGCGCCGCGGCGCATCGCGTGGCGCGGCTCCGCCGCTTTGCGGCATACTCCTGCGAACCGCGCCCGCTCGAGGCGCGGCGTACCGTCATCTGGGAGAAGTCCATGGCATTCCGCATCCGCATCGCAGCGTTCGCGCTCGTCGCCGGCGTGGCCCTCGCATCGACCGCGTCCGCGCAGGACCGCGTGTTCTTCGGCATCGCCACCGGCGGCACGGGCGGCACCTACTACCCGCTCGGCGGGATGCTGGCGCAGCTCATCTCCAACAAGGTGACCATCGGCGGCAAGAAGCTCGCCGCCACGGCGGAGACTTCCGGCGCCTCGGTCGCCAACGCGCAGCTCCTCGCGCGCAAGGACATCGAAAGCGCCTTCGTCGCAGCCGACATCCTCGACGCGGCCTACAACGGCAAGGGCCAGTTCGAAGGCAAGCCGGTGAAGAACCTGCGCGCGCTGGGCGCGCTCTACCCCGAGCAGGTGCAGCTCGTCACGCTGGCGAGCGCCAACGTGCGCACGTTCAAGGACCTGAAAGGCAAGTCGGTGTCGTCCGGATCGCCGGGTTCCGGCCAGTGGCAGCTCCTGGGCGACCTCCTCGAGGCCAATGGGATGACGCGCAAGGACATCGGCGAGGACCTCTCGTCGTTCACGCAATCGGTCGACAAGATCAAGGACGGCAACCTCGTCGCGTCGCTGATCACGGCCTGCGCGCCGACGTCGTCGATCTCCGACCTGGCCAACGCGCGCGACATCCGCATCGTTCCGCTCGCGGGGCCTGAGGTCGAGGCGCTGCGCAAGAAGCAGCCCTACTACGCGAACGTGCAGCTGCCCGCCAACACCTACAAGGGGCAGACTGCGCCGGTGGACACGCTCGCCGTGATGGCGATCTGGGCCACGCACGACGGCGTGAGCGAGCAGATGGCCTACGAAGTCACCAAGGCCCTATTCGAGAACACCGAGACGCTGGGCCAGGTGCATCCCAAGGGCAAGGAAGTGACGCTCAAGACCGCGCTGCAGTCGGTGTCCATCCCGCTGCATCCGGGTGCGGAGAAGTACTACCGCGAAAAGGGCCTCATCAAGTGATCGCAAGATCCGGGGCGGTGCTTATCGCAGCACTCGCCCCGGGTCTCGCCGCCGCAGCCGCCGGCGCCGCTTGCCTGTCGCTGTCATCGAGCCCCGACGGCACCATGCTCGTGAGCCACGAGCTGCCGTTCGGCGAGCCGGCGTTCACGATCAGCTATGTGCATTCGGTCACGCGCACGCCCGTGATCGAGACCTATCGCGTCGACGGCGATGGCATCGTGCAGACGCAGATCCGCTTCGCGCAGCACGGTCCCGGCCTGCCGACGCAAGCCGACGCCGGCGGCACCTTCGAGCGCCGCGACGGGCAATTCGTCCTCACCATGGCGCGCCGCCTTCCGGTCATCGTGATGCGGGTGCACGCGGACCAGCAGCCGCGGCTGCAGGCGGACACGGTGACGGTGGACCTCGCGGGCTGGGGCAACCGTCCGATCGCGCTTCACGCTACGGCCGGGCCTTGCCTGCCCCACTGACGGACCCCGCATGACGTCCACGAATCCACACCGCGGCACGCTCACCGACACCATCGAGGCGGTCTCGGAAGAGCAGCAAAAGAAGCTCATCCGCCAGTTCGACCACGAGTCGAACTTCCGCAAGCTGATCGGCCCCGTCGGTCTCCTGGTGACGACGATTGCCGTCGTCCTGTCGATCTTCCACATCTACACGGCGGGCTTCGGACTGCTGGTCGAGATCAAGCATCGCGCGTTCCATCTCGCGCTGGTGCTCGGCCTCATCTTCCTCGTCTTCCCGCGCCCTCGTCCCGCGAGCGGCGCGAGCGCGATGGCCAAGGAGTGGGGCTGGGCCGCGGTGTTCGGCGCGTTCTATCTCTACCTCGCGTGGGATCTCGTCGATCGCCTCACGACCACCGGCGAGCTCAAGGGCGGCACGTACTACCTCGCGCTGGTCGCGTTCGTCGTGTTGCTGACGCTGCCCATCCGCCGCTTCGGCGGCTACGACGACAAGGCGTCGTGGATCGACTGGCCGCTGGCCGCGCTGGCCGCCGCAGTGTCGCTCTACCAGATCGTGTTCTTCGACGACATCTTCATACGGCGCGTCGGCTCGCCGATCGCGCAGGACTACATGATGGGCGTGCTCGCCATCATCATGGTGATGGAGGCCACGCGGCGGACGATGGGACCGCTGCTGCCCGCGATCGGCATGGCGTGCCTGCTCTACGCGCTGCTCGGGCGCTACATGCCGGGCGTGCTGGCGCACCGCGGCTACAACGTGGTGCGCGTCGTCAACCACATCTACGTGGGCACGGAAGGCATTTACGGCATCGCCGTCGGCGTGGTCGCGACCTACGTGTTCCACTTCGTGCTGTTCGGCGTGCTCGCGCAGATGACGGGCCTCGGCCGCCTGTTCATGGAGCTCGCGACGATCGCCGCCGGCCGCTTCTCGGGCGGGCCGGCCAAGGTCTGCGTCGTGTCGTCCGGCCTGTTCGGCATGATCTCCGGATCGGCGGTGGCGAACGCCGTGACCACCGGCTCGCTCACGATCCCGCTCATGAAGAAGTACGGGTTCTCGCCGCGCTTCGCGGGCGCCGTCGAGGCGTCTGCGTCCTGCGGCGGACAGGTCACGCCCCCGGTGATGGGGGCGTCCGCCTTCGTGATGGCGGAGCTGCTCGGCGTCCCGTACAAGGAGCTCGTGATCATCGCGATCGTGCCGGCGCTGTTCCACTACTTCGCGATCCTGCTGATGGTCCACTTCGAGTCGAAGCGGCTGCGGCTGCTTGGCCTGGAGCCGCATCTCATTCCACGTCTCGGTGCGGTGATCGCAACGAGCTGGCATCTCGTGTTCCCGCTGATTGCGCTGGTCACGATGCTGCTGCTCGACTTCACGCCGTTCCTGGCCGCGTTCTGGGGCATCGTGTTGTGCTTCGTCTGCTCGTACATCCCGCTCGTCGCACGCAAGCTCGGCAACGACCGACTGCAGGGCCAGACCCTGACATGGAAGCCGCTGGTCGCCGGCCTCGAGGAAGGGGCGAAGTACGCGCTCGCCATCGGCGCCGCGTGCGCGTGCGTCGGCCTGATCCTGGGCACGCTGACGCTGTCCGGGCTCGGCTTCAAGTTCTCCGGCGCCGTGATCGAGCTCGCCGGCACCGTTGCGACGGCGTTCAACGCGATCGATCCGTTCGGCATGTTCACCGACACGGGCGGCAAGGTCTTCTTCGGCCTGCTGTTCGTCGCGATCGCGTGCATCATGATGGGCACCGGGGTGCCTACCACGCCCACGTACATCATCCTCGCGTCGATCGCGGCGCCCGCGCTCGGCACGCTGGGCGTGCCGCTGATTGCCACGCACTTCTTCGTGTTCTATTACGGTGTGCTCGCCGACGTGACGCCGCCGGTGGCCATGGCGGCGTACGCTGCCGCGGGCATCGCGGGTTCGGAGCCTATGCGCACGGGCTTCACGGCGTTCCGCCTGTCGATGGGCAAGGCGCTGGTTCCGTTCATGTTCGTCTACACGCCGGCGCTGCTTTTCATCGACTTCACGTGGAGCGCGTTTCTTTCCGCGGCGTTCTGCGGCGTCGTCGGCATCACCGCGCTGTCGGCGGCGTATACCGGGTACTTCCGCGCGCCGATCGGCCGGCTCCCGAAGTACGCGCTGGCGATCGCCGGGCTGGTGCTCGTGTTCAACCAGTTCTGGCCGAACGTCGTCGGACTCGCGGTCGTCTTCGCGGTGCTCGGCTGGAACGTCCTGTCCGCTCGCCGCGCCCGGACGGCGTAGCGCTCCACTCCCGCGCGCGCGGGATTCATCGCCGCCACGAGGGTTTTGTCGCATGGTGATTGCGACACGACTGGGCGCGGCTCAGATTGCGCTCGTGGCGCGATCTTGGGCGACCACATCCCCTCAACGAGCGAGGTACCGCCATGAACCGCAAACTGATTTCGATACCGGCTTTGCTGGCCGCCGCTGCGTTCGCGACGTCCGCCAGCGCTGCTCCCGTCAACTGCGCGAGTCCGGCCGTCGGCAACGGCGAGAACAGGGCTTGCCAGGCAGCCGCGCAGGGCGTGGGCCAGTTGCGCCAGTTCATCCAGCGCACGCAGGGCATCTACATCCTCTACCTGCAGGATTTCGCCGACGCAGTACGGCAGTAGAGGTCGGTCAGCGGCCGGGGGCGTCGGCAGACGTCCTCCGGTTTGCTTGCCCTATGACACGACGTTCGTGGTGGTGCCGCCGCACCAGGCAACGAACGGCTGCCGGGCAGAGGTAAGGCTTAGTCGCAACCTCACCCGCACTTTGTCCGCTGGATCGAAACGCCGCCCCGTGCCTACAATCCGGTCACGGCGCATGAGTTCGGCCGAAAGCGCGGCGGTCCACGATGTTCGCATCCTCCTCACCCTCTTCACTCCAGCGCTGGGTGCGCCGCGGCGCGATCGCAGCCGCCGCCCTCGTCGTCCTGATCGTCGTTGCCTGGCTGGCCGTACCGCCGCTCGCGCGCTGGCAGATCGAGACGCGCCTCACCGAGGCACTCGGCCGTCCGGCAACGGTGAAGGAAGTCGCGTTCGACCCGTTCAAGCTGGAAGTCACGCTGCGCAACCTCGCGATCGGCGATGCAGAAGGCCAGCCGCCCCTGCTCACGATCGACCAGGTGGCCGCCAACGTCTCGTCGGCATCGCTCTACCACCGCGCGCCGGTGCTCGACGCGCTCAAGGTCACGCATCCGGTGGTCGCCCTTCGCCGCGACGCGAAGGGCGAATACAGCATCCGCGACGTCGTCGACCGTCTCAACGCCCGTACCGACGTTGGACCCGCGCAGTTCTCCTTCAACAACATCGAGATCGTGGACGCAGCGTTGTCCTTCGACGACGGCGTCATGTCGCGCAAGCACACGATCGAGGGGCTGGGCGCGGGCATCCCGTTCCTGTCCACGCTGCCCTACCACACCGACATCCAGGTCAAGCCGCACATCGACGGCCGCTTCAACGGATCGCACTTCGCGCTCGAAGGAAGCACGGTGCCCTTCGCGCAGCGGCGCGAGGCGGTGCTCGACGTCGACCTCGACGGGCTGCCGCTCGCGCAGTACGTCACCTACCTGCCCCGCAAGCCCGCTTTTGTCCTGGCGGACGGGACGCTCACGACGCGCCTTCAGGTGGCCTTCGTCGACGGCAGCGCCGGCGAGCGGCGGCTCGAAGTGCGCGGCCGCGCGGACCTCGCGAATCTCGCGATCAAGCGTCGCGACGGCACGCCGCTCGTTGCCGCGACGAAGATCGCGGTGGAGATCGATCGCATCGACGTGCTCGCGCGAGACGCGAAGATCGCGTCGCTCGTCGTGACCTCGCCCGCAGCCGACGTCAGGCGGCTTGCGGATGGCCGCGTCGAGCTCGCACAGCCCTTCTTCGAAGACGCCGCAAGTGCCAAGCCCGCGGCCGCCGACGCACCCTGGTCGGCCACGATCGCCAAGACGTCGATCGCCGACGGCGCGCTCACGCTGGCCGACGACACGACGAAGTTCCGCACAGCGCTCGCCGACGTGACGGCCGAGGCGACGAACCTGTCCACGAAGAAAGGCGAGACGTCGCACGTCGCGCTGTCGTTCGTGTCGGCAGACCGCATCGCGTCCTTCAAGGGCGAGGCCGACGTCGAGCCTTCCGCTCCTGCGGCGTCCGGCACATTCGACCTCAAGAAGTTCTCGCTCCCGTTGCTGTTTCCCTACTACCGCGACGTGCTGGAAGTGGAAGTGCGAGGTGGTTCGCTCGACTACACCTCTTCCTTCACCCTCGCCGCCAACGGGGACCTGCGCCTGACGTCGGGCAACGGGGCCATCGCCGCACTCGAGCTCGTCTTCCCGGGCGCGCAAGAGCCTCTCTGGCGCGTGCCGCAGCTCACGGCGCGCAACGTGGACGTCGACACGTCCACGCGCAAGGTGACGCTCGACGAGCTGCGCGCGCAATCGGGAACGCTGCGCATCGTGCGCGAGCGCGATGGCACGCTCGAAGCCGCGCGTCTCATGAAGACCACCAGGGCCACTGGCACCTCCGCCGACACGCAGACGTGGACGCTTCTCGGCAGGCGCCTGGCGCTCGAGCGCATCGCGCTGCGGGTCGAGGATCGGGTGCCCGACCCTCACGTGAAGCTTGCGGGCACCGATTTCACGGTCGTCGTGACGGACTTCTCTAACGCGCGCTACAGCAAGGCCGCCATGACGCTTACGGGGCAGATCGGCGAGCGCGGACGCATCCGCTTTGCAGGTCCGATCGCGGGCAATCCCTTCTCTCTCGCCGGCGATCTCGAGGCGAGCGGCCTCGACTTGCTGCCGCTCAAATCCTACGTCGAGCCCCACGTAAACGTCACGCTGGTGTCCGGGGCAGTCGCGGCGAAGGGGCGCCTCGCCGTCGACGTGCCGGAAGACAGGGATGCGAGCGCAACCTGGAACGGCGACGTCAGCGTGACAGACTTCGCCGCGCTCGACCGTCCCACCGCCTCGGACCTCGCACGCTGGAAGCGGCTCGCCATCGAAGGCGCGGAGATCGCGACGTCCCCGCCGCGGGTCAACGTGACGCGCATCGCAGCGGAGGATTACTTCGCGCGGCTCATCGTGTACCAGGATGGCACGATCAACTTCGCGCGCCTGCTGACACCGGGCGCCGCACCCGAGTCCGCGCAAGGCGCAACGGCCGCCAGGCCCGAGCAGGACGCAACCGTCGCGCGCAGCGCAACGCCCGTCCCCATCTCCATCGGCAGGATCGACCTTGCACGCGGCAACCTCAACGTCTCCGACTTTTTCGTCAAGCCGAACTACGCCGCCAACCTGACCGACGTGAGCGGAACGATCGGCACGATGTCCGCGCAAAGTCCCGGCACCATCGAGATCGCGGCGCGCGTCGACCGGACCGCGCCCGTGGAGATCCGCGGCACGATCCAGCCGTTTGCCAAGGACATCGCCCTCGACCTCACCGCCACCGCACGCGACGTCGACCTGCCGCCGCTCACACCTTACAGCGTCAAGTACGCGGGCTACGGCATCGAGAAGGGCAAGCTCACGTTCGACGTGCACTACCGCATCGAGGCGCGCAAGCTCGCGGCGGAGAACCGCCTCGTGCTCGACCAGCTCACGTTCAATCGTGAGCGTGTGGAAAGTCCGACCGCGACCAAGCTTCCGGTGCTGCTCGCGGTAGCGCTGCTCAAGGACTCGCGCGGCGTGATCGACCTGAACCTCCCGATCTCGGGGTCGCTCGACGATCCGCAGTTCTCGATGTGGGGGCTGGTCCTGCAGGTGATCGGCAATCTCATCGGCAAGGCCGCGACGGCGCCATTCACGCTGCTCACTGCGGCGTTCGGCGGCCACGGGGAGGAGTTCTCCGTGGTCCCGTTCGATGCGGGAACGTCCGACCTGGGCGCCGACGCGCAAAAGCGCATCGACACGCTCGGCAAGGCGCTCGCGGATCGCCCGGGCCTGCGTCTCGAGATCGCGGGATGCGCCGATCCGTCGAGCGATCGCGAGGCGCTGCGCCACGATGCGGTAGAGACGGCGATGAAGCGCGAGAAGATGAAGCGGCTCGCCCGCGACGGGACGGCACCGGCATCGCTCGCGCTGGTCACGATCGAGCCCGCCGAGCGCGAACGCTGGCTCAAGGCGGCCTACGAGGAAGCGCCCATCGAAAGCCGTCCGCGCAATGCGATCGGCATGCTGAAGGACGTGCCCGCCCCGGAGATGGAGGCGATGCTCGTGGCCGCGGCGAAGGTCGACGACGACGCGATCCGCCTGCTCGCGAACGCGCGCGCGCAGATGGTGAAGGACGCGCTCGCCGCGAAGGGCGTGGCGGGCGATCGCGTGTTCCTGCTCGCGCCCCGCGTCGGCACCAAGCCGCCTACCAACGCGCCTCCCGCGCGCGTCGACCTCGCGCTACGCTGACGCCGTCTATTGCGGCACGTTGTCCGGCGTCAGCAAGGCCGCGAGCGCCTTGAAGATCGTCGGCGCGGGATTGGCGTTGCCCACGGCAATGTCGCTGTTCACCATCACCACGATCACGGCCTTCTTGGCGGGCAGGTAATACGCCGCGACGTTGTAGCCGGGCAGCTCGCCCGTGTGGCCGAGCCATCCCTTGTCCTCGCCGATGCCGAGCCCGTAGCGCCGGGTGGGTGTGTTGGGCGGAAACGTGACCCACGTCAGGCGCTCCTTCTGCATCTCGGGCGAGACGAGCGATCCCGTCGTGTAGGAGGTGACCCACGTGCGCAAGTCGGGCAGCGTGGAGATGAGCGCGCCTGCGGTGAACGCCCAGCTCGGATTGCGGTTGGTCGCGTTCGCGCGCGAGCCATCGAGGGTCTGCTCGGTGTACCCCGACGCATGCGGCGAGGGCATCTGCCCGGACGTGGGCCACACGGTCTGCCTGAGCTTGAGCGGCGCGAAGAGCTTCTGCTGGAACAGCGTGCCGATCGGCTGGCCGCTCACCTTCTCGAGGATCATCCCGAGCAGCACGGTGTTGGTGTTGCTGTAGTGCCATCCCGTGCCGGGCGCGAAGTCCGGCGGATGCTTGAGTCCCACGTCGACCAGCTCGCGCGGCGTCCAGACGCGATTGGGATTGCCGATGATGGCCTTCACCGCGGCATCGTCTTCCGTGTAGCTGTGCAGTCCCGCCGTCATGTTGGCGAGCATGCGCAACGTGATCTTGTCGCCGTTGGGCACGAAGTCGACGTACTTGCTCACGGGGTCGTCGAGGCCGAGCTTCTTCTCGTCGGCGAGGACGAGGAGCGCGGTGACCGTGAACGTCTTGGTGATGCTGCCGATGCGGAAGAAAAACGAGCTTCGCATGGCCAGACGCGAACGCAGGTCGGCGAAGCCCCTGGCGGCGATGAACGAGCCTTCGCCCGGAATCCAGATGCCCACCACGGCACCGGGTGCCTTGGTCTCGGCAAAGGCCTTGTTGAGCGTGGCGTTGATCTGGTTGCGCTTGGCCGCGGGAAACGGGCGGTCCACCTGGCGTTGTTGCTGTTGCGCAAGTGCCGCGCGTGCCGGCACGAAGAGCGCGAAAGACGCGAGCAGCACGAGCGCGAGCGGCGCTCGCAGGACGGACGACATCGGGTGGACTCCCTGGTAAGTGCCGGGCAACGGCCGGGCTCCATGGTACCGAAGAGTCGTCAGGGCGCAAATTCGTGATACGTTCCGCGCGAACCCGAACGCAGGAGCCCTCCATGTCCAACCTCGATACCGTCATCGACGACATCGTCGCCGCCAACCGCATCCTCGCGGGGCTCGGTGTGGTCGACGGGTTCGGCCACGTGAGCGCGCGTCATCCGGACCGCCCCGATCGCTACCTCCTGTCGCGGTCCCTCGCGCCCGAGCTCGTGACGCGCGACGACATCCAGGTCTACGACCTTCAGTCGAACCTGCAGGACGGCGACACGCGCCAGCCCTACCTCGAACGCTTCATCCACGGCGAGATCTACGCACAGCGTCCCGAGGTGCTCGCGGTGGTGCACAGCCACGCGCCCGCGGTGGTGCCGTTCACTACGACCCGCGTGCCGCTGCGCCCGATCTGCCACATGTCGAGCTTCCTGCGCCGCGAGGTCCCGGTGTTCGACATGCAGCACCGCTTCGGCGACACCGACATGCTCGTGCGCAACAACGCACAGGGCGCGGCGCTCGCCGAGGCGCTGGGCAAGAGCGCGGTCGTGCTGATGCGCGGCCACGGCTATTGCGCCGTGGGGCAATCGGTGTCCGTCGTCGTCTTCCGCGCGTACTACACGCAGGTGAACGCCGAGCTGCAACAGCGCGCCATGGCCATCGGCGGCAGCGACGTCACCTTCCTGAGCGAGGGCGAGGCCGCGATGTCCGAGAAGTCCAACGAGTCGGTGATGGGGCGTCCCTGGGGCCTTTGGAAGGCCAAGTTCGCCCCGAAGGAGTGATCGTGAAGAGGACGCTTGCACTGCTCGCGATGACGCTCGCCACGACCGCGCTCGCGCAGACGTATCCTTCGAAGACGATCCATCTCGTGGTGCCCTTCCCGCCCGGCGGCGCGGCCGACCTCACCACGCGCACCATCGGGCAGAAGCTCTCCGAGAGCATGGGCCAGCCGGTGGTCGTCGAGAACAAGCCCGGGGCCAACGGCGTGCTCGGCATCGACGCCGTCGCCAAGTCGCCGCCCGACGGCTATACGATCCTGCTCACCGATCGCGGCTCGCTCACGGTCAACCCGTGGCTCTACCAGAAGCTGCCGTACGACCCGGTGAAGGACTTCGCCCCCATCGGGATCATCACCGACGGACCGTACGTGCTGGTCGCCAATCCCAAGCTCGGCGTGAGCACGGTGAAGGAACTGGTCGAGCTCTCGAAGACCAAGCCGGGCACGCTCAGCTACGCGAGCTTCGGCATCGGCAGCATGGCGCAGCTCAACCTCGAGAACTTCAACCAGAAGATGGGCACCGACATGCTGCACGTCCCGTACAAGGGCGCAGGCCCCGCGGCGCAGGCCGCGGTCGCGGGCGAAGTGGGCGTGACGGTCGCGACGGTGCCGGCGGTGCAGGGCTTCATCAAGGACGGCCGGCTGCGCGCGCTCGCGGTGGGAGGCGACAAGCGCATGGCGGTGCTGCCCGACGTGCCAACGACCGCCGAAGCGGGCGCTGGTGCCGACGTGCTGGTGCCCACGTACTTCGCGTTGCTCGCGCCCGCCGGAACGCCGCCCGCGATCGTTGCGAAGCTCAACGCGGATTTGAAGAAGGCGCTGGCCGACCCGCAGGTCGCGGAGCGTCTCGCGGCATCGGGGCTAGTGATCAACGGCGGAACGCCCGAGCAGATGGCCGCGAGCATCAGGTCGGACCTGCCGCGGTTCCAGGCACTCGTGAAATCGATCGGGATCAAGCCGGAGTAGCGCTCCTCCGCCGGAAATGGCCATTCTGGCTATTTTGGCCCGAATCTGCTAGGCTCGTCCCGGTCACGAGTCGAGGAGCATCCGCATGGCATCGACGGTTCGCATCACCAGGTCCCGCGGTGCGGGCGACGCATCGCGCGTCACCGCGAGCGAAGCCAAGAACGGCTTCGGCCGCGTGCTCGACCGTGTCGCGAAGGAAGGCGCCGTCGTGATCACCAAGCACGACCGCCCCGACG
>CAZIZD010000033.1:12572-18681 GCA_964543615.1 uncultured Alcaligenaceae bacterium
CCGACGCCGTCATCCTGTCCATCGCGGAGTACGAGCGACTGTCGCAGGCCAGGCAGACCAACGCCGACGCGCTCACCGCGGAGTTCGACGCCATGTACGAGCGCATGCAAGAGCCGGGCACGGCGGCCAAGATCGAGGCCGTCTTCGCGCTTTCGCCGGCGGAGCTCGGCCGCATCGCGGTCGCGCACGCCGCCACGACCAAGCCGAGGAAGGTGCAGGCCGCCAAGCGCGTGCGTCGCGCGCGTGGCTGACCGCAAAGCGGGAGGCATCTACGTTCTCGCCGGCTGCAACGGCGCCGGGAAGAGCTCCATCGCGGGCGCGGCGCTGCGCGAAGCGGGGCTCGACTTCTACGATCCGGACCGCGCCGCGCGCGCGCTCGTGGCCGGGCAGCCGACGCAGGCCTCGGCGAATGCGCTCTCGTGGAACCACGGACGGCGCCTTCTCGAGCGCGCGATCGAGCAGCGCGGGACGTTCGCATTCGAGACCACGCTCGGCGGGACGACCATCACCGCGCTGCTCCAGCACGCCATCGCGGTGGGCATGCCGGTGCACGTGTGGTTCGTCGGTCTCGCCAACGTGGACCTGCACATCGCGCGCGTGAAGCGGCGCGTGGCCAAGGGCGGCCACGACATTCCCCTCGACATGATCCGGCGCCGCTATGTGACGGGTCCCGCCAACCTCGTCACGCTGCTGCCGGGGCTGCGGGAGCTGTATCTCTACGACAATTCGCGCGAGGGCGATCCCGACGAAGGCAAGGCGCCTGCGCCCGTGCTCGTGATGCACGCGCGCGATCGCAGGATCGTGGCGCCCCGCAAGCTGAAGGGATTGGTCGCCGGCACGCCGCAATGGGCCAAGCCCGTCGTGGCCGCGTCGCTCAAGCTGCACCTGCGCGGGGCGCAGGCCTAGAAGTTCTTCATCACGGCAGCGCGGCGCTCGAGCCACCACCCGTACTGCGCGGGCCATTGCGCCCAGCCCGCTTCGCCCTGGAGCGCCACCGCGGCGCGGCCCGCCCAGTGCGGATCGACGAGCGCCTCGCGCGCGACCGCCACGAGATCTGCGGCACCCGACGCCACGACCTCTTCCGCCTGCTGCGCATCGACGATGAACCCCACCGCCTGCGTGGCGATGCCCGCCTCGCGCCGCACGCGCGCGGCGTTGCCGACGAGATAGCCCTTGCGCATGTCGAGGCGCGACACCAGAAACCCGCCGGCCGAGCAGTCGATCACGTCCACGCCGATCGACTTGAGTTCCTTCGCGAGGACCACGGTGTCGTCGAGCGACCATCCGCCCTCCACGCCGTCCACGCTCGACGCACGATAGAAGAGCGGCTTGTTCGCCGGCCACGCATCGCGCGTGGCACGCGCCACTTCGAGGGCAAAGCGCATGCGGCCCGCTAGATCGCCGCCGTACGCGTCGGTGCGCCTGTTCGAGAAAGGCGACAGGAACGAGTGCAGGAGATAACCATGCGCGCCGTGAATCTCGATCGCATCGACGCCGGCCGCAACCGCACGCTTGGCGGCCGCGGCAAATGCGGCGACGATGCGCGCGATCCCGGCCTTGTCGAGCGCCTGGGGGACGAGCCAGCCTTCGCTGTGCGGCGTCGCGATGGGACCCACGATGGGCCAGGCGTGGTCGCCGCGCGCATGGTCCGCAGGACCGAGTGCCGCGTTGCCAAACCACGGCCGCTGCATGCTGGCCTTGCGCCCCGCGTGCCCGAGCTGCACGCCGAACTTCGCGCCCTGCGCCTGCACGTAGTCCGCGATCCGCCGCACGCCGGGCACGTGCCCGTCGCTCCAGAGGCCGAGATCGCCGTGCGTGATGCGTCCTTCCGCGACGACGGCGGCGGCCTCCGTGAACACGAGGCCGAACCCGCCCATCGCGAACTGTCCGAGGTGGACGAAGTGCCAGTCGTTGGCGAATCCGTCGACGGCCGAGTACTGGCACATCGGCGAGACGACCGTGCGATTGCGCAGCGTGACGCCGCGCAGCGTGAGGGGCGAGAAGAGGTTGGAGTGGGTCATGCGGGCAAGTGTAGCGAACCGCGCTCACCTGCCCGCGACGATGCTAGAAATGCAGCTTGCGGTAGACGCCCTCGTGCTCGGGCTTGTGGTGCGTGAAGGCCGCACTCACGATCTCGACGAGCTGCATCACCCTGCCTTGCGGCGGCTCCCAGTGCTCGGCGGTTGACAACGTGACGCGCAGCAGCGCGAGGTTGGGGTCCTCGGGTCCCCCGGGAAACCACGCCTCCGCGAGCTTGGTCCACAGTTCGCGCGCGCGCTCGGGATCGCGCAGGATCGCGCCGTGGCCGCGTGCCGCGACGAACGCGCTGTCGCCGGGTTCGGCGTAGACAAGCAGCACGTTGGGGTTCGCCGCAATCTCGGTGGCGGTGCTGCTGTCGGCGCCGAGGAACATCCACAGCTGCCCGGCCTCGGACGCGCATTGCGTCGTCATGGGGCGCACGTGGGATCCGCCGTCGGCATCGTGGGTGACGAGCATGCAGAAAGGCGTCTTCGAAAGGCGAGCGAAGAACTCTTCGCGCTCCTTGCCCACGGTCTCTTCACTCGCGCCAGGGCGCGCTTCGGCGATGGCTTCGGTCATGGTATCTCCAGGGTTGTGGAATGGTCCCGAAGATGATCGGACGAACGCGCGCGCGCCGCAGCAGGCGGCATGGCAGGCGCGGCGTCGGAGGGAGGACTACACGCGCGGTCTACAACAGCGACGGCTGGCGCTGCACTTGCGCGTCGACGACCGTCAGCGCGGTCATGTTCACGATGCGGCGCACCGTTGCCGACGGCGTCAGGATGTGCACCGGCTTGGCCACCCCGAGCAGGATCGGTCCCAGCGTCACGCCCTGGCCCGCCGCGACCTTGAGCAGGTTGAACGCGATGTTCGCCGCGTCCACCGTCGGCATGATGAGAAGGTTGGCCTCGCCCTGCAGGCGCGAGTTGGGGAACGCCCCGCGCCGCACCGTCTCGTCGAGCGCGGCATCGCCGTGCATCTCGCCTTCGACCTCGAGGTCGGGGTCCATCGCGTTGATGAGCGCGAGCGCCGCCTGCATCTTCCTGGCCTGCGGATGCGTCGACGAGCCGAAGCTCGAATGCGACAGCAGCGCGACCTTGGGCGTGATGCCGAAGCGGCGGATCTCGTCGGCGCACATGAGCGCGATCTCGGCGATCTGCTCGGCGTTGGGATCGGCGTTGACGTAGGTATCCGCAATGAACACGGTCCGGCTGGGAAGCAGCACCGCGTTCATCGCCGCATAGTTGTGGATGCCGCGGCGCATGCCGATCACCTGGTCGATGTACTGCAGGTGCAGCGCGTGCGTGCCGAAGGTGCCGCACAGCATGCCGTCGGCCTCGCCGCGATGGATGGCCATGGCGCCGATGAGCGTCAGGCGCCGGCGCATCTCGATCTGCGCGTAGGCCTGCGACACGCCCTTGCGCTGCGTGAGGCGGTAGTACTCGGTCCAGTATTCCTTGTAGCGGTCGTCGCGCTCGGGATTGACGATGTCGAAATGCGTGTCGGGCCGCATGCGCAATCCGAAGCGCTCGAGGCGCTTGAGGATCACCGCCGGGCGCCCCACGAGCGTCGGCCGCGCGAGCCCCTCGTCCACCACCACCTGCGCCGCGCGCAGCACGCGCTCGTCCTCGCCTTCGGCGTAGACGATACGCTTGGGGGACGCCTTGGCTGCCGTGAAGATGGGCTTCATCAGCAGGCCGGAGTGGTACACGAACTGCGTGAGCTTCTGCCGATACGCGTCGAAGTCGGCGATGGGACGCGTGGCCACCCCCGAGTCCATCGCCGCCTTGGCGACCGCGGGCGCGATCTGCACGATGAGGCGCGGATCGAACGGCTTGGGAATGAGGTAATCGGGGCCGAAGCTCAGGTTCTCGATGTTGTAGGCGTGCGCAACGATGTCCGACTGCTCGGCCATCGCGAGGTCCGCGATCGCGCGCACGCACGCGAGCTTCATCTCCTCGTTGATCGTGGTGGCGCCCACGTCGAGCGCGCCGCGGAAGATGAACGGGAAGCAGAGGACGTTGTTCACCTGGTTGGGAAAGTCCGAGCGTCCGGTGGCGATCACGGCATCGGGACGCGCGGCCTTCGCGACGTCAGGCATGATCTCCGGGTCTGGATTGGCGAGCGCGAGGATCAGCGGCTTGTCCGCCATCGTCGCGAGCCACTCGGGCTTGAGCACGTTGCCTGCCGACAATCCGAGAAAGACGTCGGCGCCCGGCAGGATGTCCGCGAGCTTGCGCGCCTGCGTCTTCTGCGCGTAGACGATCTTGTGATCGTCCATGAGCGTGGTGCGGCCTTCGTACACGACGCCTTCGATGTCCGACACGAAGATGTTCTCGCGCCGGATGCCGAGCGAGCGCAGGAGGTCGAGGCACGCAAGTGCGGCGGCCCCCGCGCCGGAGCACACGAGCTTGACTTGGCTCAACTCCTTGCCCACCACGCGCAAGCCGTTGACGACGGCAGCCCCTACAATGATCGCGGTCCCGTGCTGGTCGTCATGGAACACGGGGATTTTCATGCGCTCGCGGCACTTGCGCTCGATGTAGAAGCACTCGGGCGCCTTGATGTCCTCGAGGTTGATGCCGCCAAAGGTAGGCTCGAGCGCGCAGATCATGTCGACGAGCTTGTCCGGATCGCGCTCGTCGAGCTCGATGTCGAAGCAATCGAGGCCGGAGAATTTCTTGAACAGGACTGCCTTACCTTCCATCACCGGCTTGGCCGCGAGCGGGCCGATTGCGCCGAGCCCCAGCACGGCCGTGCCGTTGGTCACCACCGCCACGAGGTTGCCGCGCGCGGTGAGCTTGGAGGCCTCGTGCGGGTCGCGCACGATCTCGTCGCATGCCGCGGCCACGCCGGGCGTGTACGCGAGCGCCAGGTCGCGCTGGTTCGTGAGGTGCTTGGTGGGCTGCAGCGAGATCTTGCCCGCGGGAGCCTGCCGGTGATATTCGAGGGACGCTTCCCGGATTTCTTTGTCGGCCATGGGGGGGGCCCGTTTTTGGGGGTCGACCATGATAATCCATCGACGCGCGTAGGGCCGAGGCCGCCCCCGGGTCGCCAGCTATAATTTGCGGTTTGCCGCAGTGAGCCCAATCGTGTCGTCTCCCCTGTTCTGGATAGTGGTACTGGCGCTGGTCGCGGGCACGCTCGCGTGGCTCGTGATTCCGCTGCTTCGCCGCAGCGTCGCCGACGACGGTCCGGAGGACGCAACGGCGGCCGCGGCGGTGTATCGCGACCACAAGCGCCAGATCGAGGCCGACCTCGCCGCCGGGGCGATCACGCCCGAGGAGCGCGATGCCGCGCTGGCCGAGCTCACGCAGCGCTTCGGCCAGGAACTCGCGGGCAGCGGCGAGGCGCGCGTCCACCACGTAGGCGAGCGCACACGCTGGATCGCCGCGGGCGCCATCGTCGCCTGCGTGCCGGTCGTCGCGGGCCTCCTTTACTTCTCGCTCGGCAATCCCGCGGCCATGAACGCGGCGGTGGCCTCGTCGCACAATCCCAACGACGACGCGCAGATGGTCGCCATGGTCGATCAGCTCGCGAAGCGATTGCAGGCCAATCCGGACGACGGCGAGGGCTGGGCGCTGCTCGGCCGCTCGTATCGCGTGCTCAATCGCTACGACGCCGCGGTGATGGCCTACAACGAGGCCGCCAAGCGGCTGCCGCCCAATGCCGCGCTCTACGTCGACTGGGCAGAATCGATCGCGCAGGCGCAGGGCAAGACGCTCACCGGTCAGCCGACGGAGCTCCTCGAAAAGGCTCTCAAGATCGACCCCGACAGCCAGAAGGCGCTCGCGTTGATGGGCGCCGCGGCGTTGGAGCGCGGGGACAAGCAGGCGGGCATCGCCTACTGGACCAGGCTGCGCGGATTGCTGCCGCCGGACAGCGCGCAGCTGCGCCAGCTCGACGCCGCATTCGCGCAGGCGGGCATCGCGCCTGCGCCGGCCGCGAAAGGCCCCGCGGTCGCCGCCGCGCCCCCGCCGCCGCCCATGGCCGCGGCATCGCCACCGTCCGCGGCATCGTCGGCAGCACCGTCCGCGGCATCGTCGGCAGCACCGTCCACGGCCGCCGCGCCCGGCGGCACGAGCGTCGC
>CAZIZD010000034.1:0-10639 GCA_964543615.1 uncultured Alcaligenaceae bacterium
CGAGCCGGCGAACCAGCGCGTGCCGTCGTACCAGACGTTGTAGAGCTCGTAGAGATAGCGGTTGCTGCAGTCGATCAGGATCAGGTGCCTGTCGGCATCGAGACGCTCGTCGACGTTCCCGGGGGAACCGCCTTCGACCCAGTGCGGCTGCGTCGCGGCCTGCGGTGGAATCGGATAGAAGGGAATGCCCTGCCCGGTCGCCGGATTCACGCCGTCGCTTTCGTCCCAGTAGGCGAACGTGACGGCGACCTTCGGCTGACTGCCGTCGACCACCGCGTACGGCATGCCGTAGATCGCGACGCTCCCGGTCGTCTCCTCGCCGCCGAAGTCCGGATGCAGCGTGCGGCCCGCGCCGATGAAGTTGATGAAGTTGGCCGAGTTGGCGTCCACCGGCGCGGTGGAGACATCCGTGTTCCACCAGTTGTCCGCGGGAAACAGGGGCAGCGGTCCAGGCAGCGGCCCCCCCTGCGCCGGTACGGCAGGCGGGCACTGCGCAAGCGCGGCGTGAGCCGCGAACGCGAGCGCGGCGGCGACGACGGCATGACGGGCGATGAGGCTTGTGCGCATGGAAGACCCCGCGTTCCGGCGGCCTGGCGTTCTATGACATTGGCATAATACGCCCCCGGGACGAGGGCGCGCAACGACGGTACCGCTTCAGGTCGACGACTTCGAGGTTTCCGCGAGCATCTTGCGTGCCATGGCCACGTTGCGGCGCAGACCTGTGAGATTGGGGTTGACCTTCATGGCACGCTGCCAATACTCGATGGCCTTGTCGTAGCGCTTCCACTGGAACCAGAGCTGGCCGTAGCCCGAGAGCGCGCCGAAGTGATACGGGTTGCGCTTCAGCACCTCTTCGCAGTCCTGCTGGGAGCGATCGAGGTCCCCGATGAGGAAGTGGGCCGTCGCGCGCTTGTTCCACCCTTCCGCGAAGGCGGGCTTGCGCTCGATCACTTCGGTATAGGTCGCGATGGCGGCCTTCAGCTCGCGCCGGTCGAGCTGGCGCGCGCCCCTGGCCATCAGCGCGTCGATCGCGTCGTCGCCCGAGCGCGACCAGAGAAGCCACGTGCCGCGCTCGGCGAGCTCGCGTACGCGGGCATCGTCGTCGCCGAGACGCGGCAGCACGAGGATGTCGTCCGCGGGGGTGCCGTTCTTCGCGAACCAGGCGACCGCGGCCGCACGCGCCGCGGGTGACGGATCGTCGAGGCCCGCAAGTGCGCGCGCGCGATCGTCGGCGGGCGCGGCCGTCGCGGCGGACACCATCGCGCAGGCCGCCGCGAGCGCGAAGGACAGGATGAGGTGCGAGATACGCATCGTTCG
Source organism: uncultured Alcaligenaceae bacterium (assembly GCA_964543615.1). Classification (GTDB taxonomy): domain Bacteria; phylum Pseudomonadota; class Gammaproteobacteria; order Burkholderiales; family Casimicrobiaceae; genus VBCG01. The sequence goes on from CAZIZD010000034.1 coordinate 1,318, forward strand.
GGACGGACCGCCTTCGAGTGAAAGGCGATCCGCCCCGGATTATTCCACTACCGCGGCCGGAAGGGTCTGGTGACGCCGCACCGGCGACCACAGCACCGCGCCGACGGCGAGCAGGAGTCCGAGCCCGCCGACGGCGAGCAGCGTTCCCCGCGTCCCGATCGCGGTCGCGAGCGCGCCCCCCACGAGCGATCCGAGCGGCGCCATCGCCACGGTGAGGAAGCGCATCGTCGCCGTCATGCGGCCGAGCATGCGGTCGGGCGTGATCGCCTGGCGTAGGGCCAGGTAGTTGATGCCGTACAGCACCGCGCCGAAATCGAACAGCAGCATCGCACCGCCGAGCAGGATCGTCGCGAACCACGGAGGTCCGCCGATCAGCCCGAACGCCTGCCACGCGAGCGCGGTGAGGATGAGCCCGTGCACGATGACCGGCCCGATGCCAAGACGCGCCGAGAGCCGCTCCGCGAACGCCGCCGCGATCACGCAACCCAATCCGCCGAACATGAACACGACGCCGATGGCGCCTGCCGACAGCCCGAGATCGCGGGTGGCGAACAGGATCAGCACCGCGATCTGCATGTGATGCAGGAACTGCCACAGTCCCGCGAGCCACGCGAGCGCGAAGAGCGTCCGGTTGCGGAAGACGAGACGCAGCCCCGCAGCGATCTCGTGCAGCACCGGCGACCGCGGCCCGTCGTGCGGAACATCGTTCGGCACGCGCATGCGGCGAAGCATCATGGCCGAGACGAGGAACGCGAAAGCGTCGAGCAGGATCGCGAACGGCGCGGTCAGCGCCTGGATGAGCGCACCCGCGAGCCCGGGCCCGACGAGCGCGGCCGAGGTCTCGCCGAGCGCGGTCTTGGCGTTGGCCTCGACGAGGCGCTTGCGGCCCGCCAGCTGCGCGAGCAGCACCTGGTAGGCCGCGCCGCCGATCACGTTCTGCACGCCGCAGAAGAACCCGACGAAGTAGAGGATCTCGACCGAAAGCACGTTCGTGAAGGCGGCGATCGGAATCGCGAGCAGCGCAAACCCTCGCGCGAACGTGCACGCGATCACCACCGGAAGCTTGCGCACGCGGTCGATGAGCACGCCCGCGTGCAGCGAGACGAGCGCGAACGGCAGCGACTCGAGCGCCACCAGGATGCCCATCTGCAGCGGCGTGGCCTGCAACAGGATGGCGGCCGTCAGCGGCAGCGCGAGGTTCGTGACCTGCGCACCGAACGACGTGACCGTGAGCGATATCCACAGTCTCCGGAAATCGGGGGATCTCCAGAGACCGCGAAAGCGCTTTCGAAACATGCGTTGCAAACGTTCCATGTCATCACCTGCGAGAACTGCCGCAGGCGGAAAACCGGGTTGGAACGTTCTCGTCCCTCGATCGACCTCAGTTCCCGCCGCGTAACCCGGCGGGACCTCCCGTCGGGGCGCTAACTCAGAATTGCGGTGCCGCGAATGGATGCCGGCATGCCCTCACGTGCTCCCCCGGCGAAGGCCGGGGACCACGCCCCCACCCGCGAGCCCGCGCGCGCAACGGCGTGCGCGGCGTGCAGCGTGTGGTTCGTGTGAGCGGTCATGGGGACGTTGCCTGCATCGAAGTTGAATATGCCGCCCATGTTACGCGCCGCGGCACGCACATGGCAACGCGAGGGCCGGCCGCTCGTCGCATTTGGTCGGCATCCTGTCGCATCGGCGCCACGCAAGGGTCGCGCGGCGCCGGATCACTTGCCCGACTTCTGCCGCGCAAGGTCGATGTCCACGAAGCGCCACGGCTGCGAGCGGAACGCATCCTTGTAGTAGCCCTGCACCCAGGGCTTGGCGATGGTGTTCTCGATGCGGTAGATGCCGCCGCCCATCGGCGCGTAGGCCGCGACGATGTCGGTCATGCGCGCATAGAGCTTGTCGCGCTCGGCGTCCGAGCGTACACGGCGCGACTGCTTGAGGAGGTCGTCGTACTCGGCGTTCTTGAAGAACGACATGTTCGATTGCCCGCCGTTCGGACCATAAGCGAGCTCCATGTAGGAGTCGGCAGAGGTCGCCGTCCATCCCACCTGCCACATCTGGAGCTGGCCCGCGCGCGCCATCTTGAGAAGGTCGGGCCACTTCTGCTGCTGGAATTCGATCTTGACGCCGATGTCGCGCATGCTCTTGAGCCAGAGCTCGTCGCGGATGCGGTTCTCGCCCGTGGGCGCGGATCCCATCGACAGCACGAGCGGCTTGCCGTCGGGCATCTCGCGGAATCCGTCGCCGTTCCTGTCCTTGTAGCCGAACTTGTCGAGCAGTGCGCGGGCGAGCGCGGGATCGTGCGGCGTGGGATTCTTGAGACCGGCCACGTGGCCGGGCACCACGGGTGGAATCGGCTGGTTCGCGACCGCGCCCTGCCCCTGAAGGCCCACCCGGATGAGCTCGGCGGGGTTGTAGCCCATGAGGAGCGCACGGCGCAGCGCGACCTTCTCCGGCGTGTAGCCGCCCACCACCGGGTCGTTCATGTTGAAGTACGCGAAGAACGCGAGGCCCGCCTCCTGTCCGCGCTGGAGGGTGACGCCCTGCTGCGCGTACGCGGCCTGCAGGCGGTTCTTGTCGTCGAGCACGCGCGTGACGAGATCCCGCGGCACGTCCACCAGGTCGAGCTCGTTGCTGTTGAACGCGAGGAGGCGCGGATTCGACTCCTCGATCACCGCGACCTCGACGCGTCCGACCCGCGGCAGGCGCTTGCCCTTCATCGCGGCGTACGCGGCCTTGGCGTCGGCATCGGCGTTGGCGGGCAGCGCGGGGAACGTTTCCTCGCGATAGTTGGGGTTGGCTTCCAGCACGATGCGCTGCGCGCGACGCCACTCCTTGAGCTTGAAGGGCCCGGTGCCGACGGGATTGGCCATCGCCCAGCCGCTCGCGTCGCCGTGGGCTTCGATCACCTCGCGCGCGACCGCCCCGAACTGCGTGGCGGTGAGCCGCGGCAGGAAAGCGTAGTCGGGCTCGACGAGCTTGAGCTGCAGCGTGTAGCGATCGGTGGCGCGCACGCCCTCGATCTCCTTGTCGTAGTCGAGCTTGCCGGCCCCCTTGGCATCCTCTAGCGCCGCCGTGAGGCCCGCGATGCGGTCGCGCACGAGGAAGATGTTGGGAGAGCGCATCTTCGGGTCGACGAGCCGCTTGATGGCGTAGACGTAGTCGTGCGCGGTGAGCTCGCGCTTCTGGCCCTTGAAGACCGGATCGTCGGCGAAGTAGATGCCCTTCCTGATGCGGATGGTCCACGTGAGCCCGTCGGCGGAGATCTCCGGCAGCGCCTCCGCGGTGCGCGGCACGATCTTCGGGGGCCTCGCGAGATAGTCGTACTCGTAGGGCGCCTCGAAGATCGCGGAATTGATGGTGTTGGAATAGAGGTCCTGCGACGCCTGCGGATCGAAGCCCGTCTCGGCGATGACGATCGCGGTGCGCAGCACCTTGTTGGGGTCGGCCCGGTTCGGGGCTTGCGCGGCTACGGCCAGCGAGAGCGCCGCGGCGGCGATCGCAAGGAAGAGCTTGGTCACTGAACTGCCTTTCTTGGCACGGCCAGGTCGATGTCCAGGTACTGCCACGGATGCTGGTTGAACGGGTTGTACTTGTAGCCGACCACCCACGGATACACGACGACGTTCTCGATGCGATAGGAGTTGAGCTTCCATGGCGCGTAGGCCGCGACGATCTCCGACATCTGGCGCACGAGCTTGTCGCGCTCTGGGCCCGCAGGAATCTTCTTCGAGGCGTCGTAGAGACGGTCGAACTCCGCGAGCTTGAAGCGCGCGAGGTTGGCGAGCCCCGCATTGGGGCCGTACAGCATGCCGAGGAACGAATAGCCGTCGGTCGACGTGCTCGTGTTGGCGAGCTGCCAGAACTGTAGCTGCCCGTTCTTCGCCATCTTGTAGAGATCGGCCCAGCGCTGCGTCACCATGTCCACCTTGATGCCGACGGCGTTGAGGCTGCGCTGCCACAGCTCGTCGTACTGGCGCTCGAGCGCGGAAGGCGAGGTGCCGCGTCGCAGGATCAGCGGACTGCCGTCCGGCATCTCGCGAAAGCCGTCGCCGTCGCGGTCCTTGTAGCCGAACTTGTCGAGCAGCGCGCGCGCCGCGACGGGATCGTACTTGGAGTTGACATGGAGCGTGGGGTCGTATCCCGTGACCGGAGGCGGCAGGATCATGTTGGCGACCTTACCCTGCCCCTGCCGGATGATGCGGATCTCGTCCTCGACGTTGTAGGCCATGCCGATCGCGCGCCGCAGCGCGATCTTGTCCGGCGTGTAGCCGCCGACCACCGGATCTTCCATGTTGAAGTACGCGAACGTGATGGAAGGCTGCACGTCGCGCTCGAGCAGCACGCCGGCCTTCGTGTACTGCGGCTTCAGCGTGCTGTCCGGCTGCATCACGTTGGGCACGAGCTCGTACGGAATGTCGAGGTAGTCGAGCTCGCCGCGCGCGAACGCGAGCACGCGCGGATTGCCCTCCTCCATGATCGAGATGTCGACCTGGCCCACGCGCGGGAACGTGAGCCCCTTGAAGCGCGCGTTGATCGCCTTGTCCGCGGGATCGTTGCTCTCGGCGTAGGGAATGCCGCGGAACTGCGGGTTGGCTTCGAGGACGATCTTCTGTCCGCGCCGCCACTCCTTGAGCTTGTAGGGCCCGGTGCCGACGGGATTCGCCATGACCCAGCGGTTGCCGTCGCCGTAGGCTTCGACCACCTCGCGGGCGACGGCCCCGGCGGAGCCGCTCGTAAGGTCCACCGCGATGTCCCACCACGGATACGTGAGCTTGAGCTTCAGCGTGTACTTGTCGACGACCTTGAGACCCTCGACCGGCGCGTCGTAGTCGAACTTGCCCGTCTCCTTGGCCTTGGCCAGCACGCGGTCCATGCCGACGATGCGCCCGTCGAAGAGCTCGAGCGACGGCGAGCGCATCGCGGGGTCGAGCATGCGCTTCCACGTGTATGCGTAGTCGGCGGCCGTGAGCTCGCGCTTTCTGCCCTTGAACACCGGGTCGTCGGCGAAGTAGATGCCGGGACGGATGCGGATGGTCCACTCCGTGCCGTCCTTGTTGCCCTCGGGCAGCGCGAGCGCGGTGTTGGGCACGACCTTGTGCGGGCGCGCGCGGAAGTCGTAGCGGAACGGCGGCTCGAAGATCGCGCGGTTGACGTAGTTGGAGTAGAGGTCGGAGGCGGCCTGCGGATCGAAGCCCGTCTCCGCCGTGCGGAACACGACGTGCAGGACCTTCTTCGGGTCGGCCTGCGCGTGCGCCGCCTGCGCAACGACGAGCAGCGCGGCGAGAAGAAGTGCTCGCGACACAAGAGCATGCATATTCATCACTGCACCGGCTTGCGTGGCATCTTCGCGTCGATGTCGAGGTACTGCCACGGATGGAAGTTGAACGGGTTGAGCTTGTAGCCCTGGACCCACGGATACAGGATCGCGTTGTCGTAGCGCCAGGCGTTGATCTTCCATGGCGCGTAGGCCGCGACGATCTCCGACATCTGCCGCATGAGCTTCGCGCGCTCCGGCCCATCGGGCATCTTCTTGCTCTCCTCGTACAGCCGGTCGAAGTCGGGCTGCTTGAAGCGGGCGTAGTTCTGCGTGCCGATGGCGCCGCCGTAGAGCAGGCCCAGGAAGCCGTACCCTTCGGCGCTCGTTCCGCGGTTGCCGAGCTGCCACATCTGGAGCTGGCCGAGACGCGCCATCTTGAGAAGGTCGGGCCACTTCTGGGTGACGAACTCGATCTTGATGCCGATCGCGCTCATGTTGCGCTTCCACAGCTCGTCGTACTGCCTCTCGAGCGCGGATGGATGCGTGCCCTTGCGCAGCACCAGGGGCTTGCCGTCGGGCATGTCGCGCCAGCCGTCCCTGTCGCGGTCGACGTAGCCCATGCGGTCGAGCAGCGCCTTGGCGCCCTCGGGGTCGTACTTCGTGTTGGCGACGAGCTTGGGGTCGTGGCCGGTCACGTTCGGCGGAATGAGCTGCGATGCCCACACCGCCTGCCGCTGGCGGACGACGCGCGTCTCCTCGTCGACGTTGTACGCCATGCCGATGGCGCGGCGCAGGGCGATCTTCTCCTTCGTGTAGCCGCCGACGACCGGATCGTCCATGTTGAAGAACGTGTACGTGACGCTGGGCTGGATGGCGCGCTGCAGCGTGACGCCGGCCGCCGCGAAGCGCGGCAGAAGCCTGTTGTCCTCGTTCATCACGTTGCCGACGAGGTCGACCGGCACGTCGATGTAGTCGAGCTGCGCGCGCTCGAACGCCTGGAGGCGCGGATTGGCCTCCTCGATGATCGAGATGTCGATGTTGCCGATGAGCGGGATCTTGCGTCCCTTCATCTTCGCCACGAGCGCCTTGTCGGCAGGGTCGTTGCTCTCGGGATACGGCACGTCGCGAAAGTTGGGGTTGGCCTCGAGCAGGATGCGCTGGCCGCGCCGCCAGTCCTTGAGGCGGTAGGGGCCGGTACCGACGGGGTTGCCCATCGCCCAGCCGCTCGTGTCGCCGTAGGCCTCCACGACCTCCCGCGCCACCGCCGACGTCCCCGTGCCCGTGAGGTCCTCGGGCAGGTCCCACCATGGCGCGGTCAGCTTGAGCTTCAGCGTGTACTTGTCGACGACCGCAAGGCCCTCGACCGGCGCGTCGTAATCGAACTTGCCGGTCTCCTTTGCCCTGGCGAGGAGCTTGTCCATGCCGACGAAACGCCCGTCGAACGTCTCGAGATGCGGCGAGCGCGTGCGCGGATCGAGCACGCGCTTCCATGCGAACGCGTAGTCGGCGGCGGTGAGCTCCCGCTTCTTCCCCTTGAACGCGGGATCGTCGGCGAAATACGTGCCTGGCTTGATGCGGATCGTCCACTCCGTCCCGTCCTTCGACGGCTCGGGGAGCGCGGCCGCGGTGTTGGGGATGAGCCGGTGCGGCCGCGAGAGGTAGTCGTAACGCAGCAGCGGATCGAAGATCGCGCGGTTGACGTAATTCGAGTAGAGGTCCGACGAAGCCTGCGGATCGAACCCGGTCTCGGCGATGAGGAATGCGACACGCAGCGTCTTGTTCGGATCGGCCTGCGCGCGAACGTTCCCCGCGCAGGCGAGCGCCATCACCGTCAGCACGACCGCGGCGGCGTGGCCACGCATCAGAGAGCCTTTTCGATGTCCTTGGCGATCGACTCCGGCGTGTCGTTGGGCGCGTAGCGCTTCAGCACGGTGCCCTCGCGGTCGACCAGGAACTTCGTGAAGTTCCACTTGATCGCCTCGCTGCCGAGCAGCCCGGGCTTCTCGGCCTTCAGGTACTTGAATAGCGGCGCCGCGTCGTCGCCGTTGACGTCCACCTTGGCGAACATCGGGAAGGTGACGCCGAAGTTGAGCTCGCAGAACTGCGCGATCTCCTTCTCGTCGCCCGGCTCCTGGCCGCCGAACTGGTTGCAGGGGAAGCCCAGGATCTCGAGCCCCTTGCCGTGCAGCTTCTCGTAGACTGCCTCGAGACCCTTGTACTGCGGCGTGAATCCGCATTGGCTCGCCGTGTTGACGATCAGCATCACCTTGCCGCGGTAACGGTCGAGATCGACCGTCTTGCCGTGGATGTCCTTCACCTTGAAGTCGTAGACCGAGGCCATGGAAGCGCTCTTTCGCAAAAGCGAATGATTATATCGGCGCGAAGGGGCTTGCGCCGGGGTCGACCCCGGTCAATCCGTGCCCTTGGGCGGCGGTGCTCCGAAGCCCCCGCCGCCGGGGGTCTCGACCACGAACACGTCGCCCGGATCCATGTCCACCTTGGCGGTGGCGCCAAACGCCTCGACGCGACCGTCGGCGCGCTCGACCCAGTTGCGTCCCGGCGCCCCCGGCGCCCCGCCCGCGACGCCGAACGGCGCCACCCGCCTCCGGTTGGCGAGGATCACCGCCGTCATCTTCTCGAGGAAGCGCACGCGGCGCCGCACCCCGTCGCCACCGCGATGCGCACCTGCACCGCCGCTGCCGCGCCGGATCTCGAAGCGATCGAGGCGCACCGGGAATCGCCACTCGAGCACTTCCGGATCGGTGAGGCGCGAGTTCGTCATGTGCGTCTGCACGGCGCTCGCGCCGTCGAAGTCCGGACCCGCGCCCGACCCGCCCGCGATGGTCTCGTAGTACTGGTACGTCGCGTTGCCGAACGTGAAGTTGTTCATCGTGCCCTGCGACGCAGCGAGCACGCCCAGCGCGCCGTAGAGCGTGTCGGTGATCGCCTGCGACGTCTCGACGTTGCCCGCCACCACCGCCGCGGGATAGCGCGGCGCGAGCATCGAGCCCTCGGGGATGACGATCCGCAAGGGCTTCAAGCACCCCGCGTTCATCGGGATCTCGTCGTCGACCAGCGTGCGGAAGACGTACAGCACCGCGGCCTTGCACACCGCGGAAGGCGCGTTGAAGTTGGTCGGCTGCTGCGGGCTCGTGCCGGTGAAGTCGATCGTCGCCTCGCGTCTCGCGCGATCGATCGCGATGCGCACGGCGACGCGTGCGCCGCTGTCCATCTCGTATTCGAACGCGCCGTCGGTGAGCACGTCGAGCACGCGCCGCACCGCTTCTTCCGCGTTGTCCTGCACGTGCCGCATGTACGCGCGCACGACGGGCAGCCCGAAGTGCGCGACCATCCGCAGGAGCTCCTGCGCGCCCTTGGCGCAGGCCGCCACCTGCGCGCGAAGGTCGGCCAGGTTCTGGTCGACGTTGCGCGACGGATAACGCCCGCTCGCGAGAATGGCGCGCATCTCGTCCTCGAGGAAGCGTCCTTCGGCGACGAGCTGCACGTTGTCGAGCAGCACGCCCTCCTCCTCGACGTGCGTGGAGTCGGGCGGCATCGAGCCCGGCGTGATGCCACCGATGTCGGCGTGGTGTCCGCGCGAGGCGACGAAGAACTCGGGCCCCTCACCCGCCCTCCGGGCACCCTCTCCCCGCTCGCGTGGAGAGGGCTGGGGTGAGGGGAGGAACACGGGCGCGATCACGGTCACGTCCGGCAGGTGGGTGCCACCGTTGTACGGGGCATTCAGCACGAACACGTCACCCGGGTGCATCGTTCCCGTGCGCCGGTCGATCACCGTCTTCACCGACTCGCCCATCGAGCCCAGGTGCACGGGCATGTGCGGGGCATTCGCGATCAGGTTGCCGTCGGCGTCGAACAGCGCGCAGGAAAAATCGAGCCGCTCCTTGATGTTGACCGAATACGCCGTGTTCGCGAGCGTCACTCCCATCTGCTCGGCGATGGCCATGAAGAGGTTGTTGAACACCTCCAGCAGCACCGGATCGGCGGTCGTGCCGATCGCGTGCGCGCGCTGCGCGGCGACGACCCGCGTCATGACCATGTGATCGC
>CAZIZD010000034.1:10649-18654 GCA_964543615.1 uncultured Alcaligenaceae bacterium
GATCGCGCGCGGTCAGCGCGGCGCGCCAGCCGGGCTCGACGATGGTCGTCGCGTTGCGCTCGCGCACGATCGCCGGCCCGTCGACGACGTCGTCCGGCCGCATGGCGTCACGATCGTAAACGCTGGCCGCGTGAAAGGCGCCGTTGGTGAAGATGCGGCTGGTGCGCAGCGGGACCAGCGGACCGTCGCGCGGCGCGAATGCGGGCGCGTGCGCATCGGCGCTTTCGTTGCGCCCGATCGCCTCGACCGCGATCGCCTCGATCACGAGACCACGGCCCGGCATCAGGAATCCGTAGCGCTGGCGATAGCGCTTCTCGAACTCGCGCACGATCGACGCGACCGTCGCCTCGCGCGGCAGCTCGAGCGTGGTGTCCGTGCCGTCGTACTTGACGTGCAGGGTGTCGCGGCACTCGATGAGCGCGTTCGGGACGCCCTGCGCGAGCACGTCCTCGCCGGCCGCGCGCGCAAGACGCGCGAAAGCCTCGCCAGTCGCCTCGAGCGCGGCCTGCGAAAGCGGCGCCTCGACGGCCTCCTGCCGCAGCGCCCGCACGTCGGCGAGCCCCATGCCGTACGCCGACAGCACGCCCGCGAGAGGATGGATGAACACCCGCGTCATGCCGAGCGCGTCGGCCACGAGGCACGCGTGCTGGCCGCCCGCGCCGCCGAAGCAGCACAGCGCGTACTCGGTGACGTCGTAGCCGCGCTGCACCGAGATGTGCTTGATCGCGTTGGCCATGTTCTCCACCGCGATGCGCAGGAAGCCTTCCGCGACCTCCTCCGCGGTGCGCGAAGCGCCCGTCGCATTGCTCACCTCGCTCGCGAGCGCCGCGAACTTCACGCGCACGACGTCCGCGTCGAGGGGCTCCTCGCCGCTCGCCCCGAACACGCTGGGAAACAGCGCGGGGTCGATCTTCCCCACCATCACGTTGCAGTCGGTGACGGTGAGCGGTCCGCCGCGCCGGTACGACGCAGGCCCCGGGTTCGCGCCCGCGGACTGCGGACCCACGCGAAAGCGCGCGCCGTCGAACGTGCAGATCGACCCGCCGCCCGCGGCGACGGTGTGGATCTTCATCATCGGCGCGCGCAGCCTCACGCCCGCGACCTCGGTGACGAACGCGCGCTCGTATTCGCCCGCCCAGTGCGTGACATCGGTGGACGTGCCGCCCATGTCGAAGCCGATGATCCTGTCGAATCCTGCGAGCCGCGACACCTCGACCGCGCCCACGATGCCGCCCGCGGGACCCGACAGGATCGCGTCCTTGCCCTGGAAGCGGTGCGCGTCCGTGAGGCCGCCGCTCGACTGCATGAATTGGAGCCGCACGCGCCCGAGGTCACCACCCGTGCCGCTGCCTTTGAGCGCACCCTCGACGCGATCGACGTAGCGGCGCAGGATGGGCGAGAGATACGCGTCCACCACGGTGGTGTCCCCGCGCGACACGAGCTTCATGAGCGGGCTGACCTCGTGCGAGACGGAGACCTGCGTGAAGCCGATGCGCCGCGCGATTCGCGCAAGCGCCTGCTCGTGTTGCGGGAACCGGTAGCCGTGCATGAGCACGATCGCCACGGCGCGGACGCCGTCGTCGTAGGCCGCGCGAAGGTCGCGCTCGGCGGCCGCTTCGTCGAGGGGCGCCACCACCTCGCCGCGCGCACCGATGCGCTCATCGACCTCCATGGCGCGCTCGTAGAGCATCGACGGCAGCTCGATCCGCCGCACGAAGAGCTTGGGCCTGTTCTGGTAGCCGATGCGCAGGGCGTCCGCAAAGCCGCGCGTGACCACCAGCGCCGTACGCTCGCCCTTGCGCTCGAGGAGAGCGTTGGTGGCCACAGTGGTGCCCATCTTCACGGCGTCGATGACGCCGCCGGGGATGGGCGCGCCGGCAGCGAGGCCCAGCATCTCGCGGATGCCGTGCACCGCGGCGTCGTCGTAGCGCTCGGGATTCTCGGACAGGAGCTTGTGGGTCGCGAGCGTGCCGTCGGGACGGCGCGCCACGATGTCGGTGAAGGTGCCGCCGCGATCGATCCAGAATTGCCAGGTCATGAGCCCTCACGCTCGCAAGACTTCATGGCTCGCTGCCCCCCAAGGGGGCGCAGTTGGCACTTGGGGCTGCCCTTCGCGCTCACGGGCATCGGCGTTCCCCGAAATAGCGCTCGAGCGCCGCGCGGAATTGCGGCACCGCGGACTTGCCGGCGAACTTGTCGAGCTGCGCCGAGGTGGCGGCGGTGAACGCGGCATCGTCGGCGAGAAGGCCGCGAATCGCCTCGCCGATCCCTTCGCGCGGCAGGAAGAACATCGAGTCGCGGAACGCATCCGCGGCCGGGTCGCCCGCGACTTCCTCGCCGATGACCGGGATGCGATTGATGAGCGGATAGAAGCAGCGGATGGGCTCGAACACCGCGTTGTCCCCGGTCTTGTGGAGATTGAGCACCGCCCGCGCGTTCCACAGGACGGCATCGCGCGCGGGGCCGAAGCCGTTGTGCATGTATTGCACTTCCACGCCGGCGGCCGCGATCTCGCCGAGCACCGTCCTGCGCCAGGGCGTAGGCACCCCGTAGAAGAGCAGTGCCTTGCGCTCGGCGGCCGCGGGCCGCACTCGCGCGAGCGCGGCACAATACCAGAAGGGCAGCACATCTTTGCGCGCATGAGGGATGGCGTCCGCGTTGCGCTGCGCGTAGTCCCACACGTGGTGGCGCGCGAGAGCGTCGCGATAGACGTCAGACCCCAGGTGCCAAGCGTCCTGCCGCGCGAGCGGCTCGCTGTTGAAGAGGATCGTGTCGGGTGGCAGCTGCGCGACGTCGCCCCGGTTCATGAGATGCCCGCAGAACACGACGTTGTGCGCGTCGCCTCGCAACCCGTTCAACGCGACTTGCGCTTCGTGCCCGCAGGCGCGCAACATGTAGGCAACGTACTCAGCGGCCTCGGCCAGGGCGAGCGAGAACGCATAGCCGGCGGGCTGCACGAGAACGACCTGGAACGGCTTCTTCATCGCGTCATCATAAAACCATGCTCGGGATCCTCACGCTCGACACCGCTTTCCCGCGCATTCCCGGCGACGTCGGCTGCGCGGAAACCTTCGACTTCCCCGTGCGCTACGCGACCGTCGCGGGCGCCACGCCCGAGGAGATCGTCCATCGCGGCAGCGACGCGGCATTCCCGCGGTTCATCCGCGCCGCTGACGAGCTCGTCGAGGCGGGCTGCGTGGGCATCGCCACCACGTGCGGCTTCCTCGCGCGATGGCAGCACGAGCTTGCCGCCGAGCTCTCGGTGCCGGTGCTCACGTCCTCCCTCTTCCTGCTGCCGCTGGTGGCCCGCACCATTCCGTCGCATCGCAAGGTCGGCGTAGTCACGTATTCCGCCGCGGCGCTCACGCCCGCGCTGCTCGAATCCTCCGGTGCGCCGGCCTATACCCCGGTCGCCGGCGTCGACCCGCAGGGCTACTTCGGGCGAACGATCCGTCACGGATCGGCGCGGCTCGAGAGCGCGAAGATGTCCGCCGACGTCGTCGACGCCGCGCGCCACCTCGTGGCACAGCATCACGACGTGGGCGCGATCGTCCTCGAGTGCGCGAACATGCCGCCGTATCGCGACGCAGTCGTCGCCGCGACGGAGCTTCCCGTATTCGATGCGGCGCAGCTCATCGCCTGGTTCTACCGCGGCGTCGCAGGTTCCACGCGGCGTCACGCTCGACACAATTTGTGGTAAAAACCGTAGCCCCGCCCGCCAGAATGAGGAGAATTCCCATGCAACGCCTTCTTGCCGCCGCCGCGATCGGCATCGCCGTCGCGTCGACCGCCGGTGCGCAGACCAAGTGGGACCTGCCCACCGCCTATCCCGCGAACAACTTCCACACCGAGAACATCCAGCAGTTCGTGAGCGACGTCGACAAAGGCAGCGGCGGCAAGCTCAAGATCCAGGTCCATCCCAACGCTTCGCTGTTCAAGGCGCCCGAGATCAAGCGCGCGGTCCAGGGTGGCCAGGCCCAGGCCGGCGAGATCCTGCTCGTCAACTTCGAGAACGAGGATGCGCTGTATGGCATCGACGGCATCCCGTTCCTTGCCACCTCGTACGGCGAGTCGCTGAAGCTGTACAAGGCGTCACGCAAGGCGCTCGACGACAAGCTCGCCAAGCAGGGAATGAAGCTGCTCTTCACCGTGCCCTGGCCGCCGCAGGGCATCTACACCAAGCGCACGCTCAACACGGTGGCCGACATGAAGGGCCTCAAGTGGCGCGCCTACAGCCCCGCCACGTCCAAGGTCGCCGAGCTCGTCGGCGCGCAGCCGGTCACGGTGCAGGCGGCGGAGGTTTCGCAGGCGCTCGCGACCGGGGTCATCGACTCGTACATGTCGTCCGGCGCGACCGGCTTCGACTCCAAGACCTACGAGCACATCAAGAACTGGTACGACACGCAGGCCTGGCTCCCCAAGAACGCGGTGATCGTCAACGCCAAGGCGTTCGACGCGCTCGACAAGCCGACGCAGCAGGCGCTTCTGAAGGCTGCGGCGGACGCGGAAGCGCGCGGCTGGAAGCTGTCGGAGGAGAAGAACCTCTGGTACGTCGACCAGCTCAAGAAGAACGGCATGTCCATCATCAAGCCGTCCGATCAGCTGACGGCCGACCTGCGACGCGTCGGCAACGTCATGCTCGCCGAATGGCAGCGCAAGGCGGGCGACGAGGGCAGGAAAGTGATCGAGGCGTATCGGAACCAGCAATAGCGTGCGCAGGACACTCGACTTCACGTACGACGCCGCCGCGGTTCTGGCGGCGTTGTTCTTGATGGGCACGCTCGCGATGGTGCTGCTGGGCATCGTGGGCCGCCTCCTCGATTTCCACGTCCCCGGCACCGACGCTTACGCCGGCTACTGCATGGCGGGCGCGGGTTTCCTCGCCCTCGCCCACACGCTGAAGCGCGGCGAACACATCCGCGTCACGCTGATCCTCGAGCGCCTCACCGGTGGCGCGCACCGCGCGCTTGCGCTCTGGGCGTTCGCCGCGGGCGCGCTGCTCGCCCTGCTGTTTGCGTACTACAGCGTGCGGCTCGCCTGGCAATCGTTCGACTTTCACGACATCTCGACGGCCAACGACGCCACGCCCCTGTGGATTCCTCAGCTGACGATGGCGGCCGGCACCGTGATCTTCGCCGTGGCGCTGCTCGACGAGCTCTTTCTCGAGATCGCCGGCAAGCGCAAGGTCGTCGTGCCCGCGGAGGCGCTGCGCAATGAGTGACGCCCTCGTCACGACGCTCCTGATCGTCGCGCTGTTCGCGCTGCTTGGCAGCGGCGTGTGGATCGGGCTCGCCCTGGCGGGAGTGGCGTGGATTGGCATGGAGCTCTTCTCGTCGCGGCCCGCGGGGGATGCGATGGCGGTGACCATCTGGGGCACGGCGTCCTCGTGGACGCTCACCGCGCTGCCGCTCTTCGTGTGGATGGGCGAGATTCTCTTTCGCACGCGGCTCTCGGAGGACATGTTCCGCGGCCTCGCCCCCTGGCTCGAGCGCGTGCCCGGGAGGCTCCTGCACACCAACATCATCGGCTGCACGATCTTCGCTGCGGTCTCCGGCTCCTCTGCCGCCACCTGCGCGACCATCGGCAAGATGACGCTGCCCGAGCTCAAGGGACGCGGCTACCCCGAGGGCATCACCATCGGCACCCTCGCCGGCGCGGGCACGCTCGGTCTCCTCATCCCGCCGTCGATCATCATGATCGTCTACGGCGTGACCGCCAACGTGTCGATCGCGCAGCTCTTCATCGCGGGCGTGATCCCGGGGATCCTCCTCGCGCTGCTGTTCTCGGGCTACATCGTGGGGTGGGCACTGCTCAACCCGGACAAGGTGCCGGCGATCACCACGCGCACGACGTTCGCGCAGAAGCTCTCCGCGTCGCGCCACCTCATCCCCGTCGTGCTGCTGATCCTGGTCGTGCTGGGCTCGATCTACGTGGGCATCGCCACCGCCACCGAGGCGGCCGCGTTCGGTGTGGTCGGATCGCTCGTGATTTCCGCGCTGCAGGGCTCGCTCAGCCGCGCGACGTTCGTGTCGAGCCTCATGGGAGCGACGCGGCTGTACTGCATGATCGCGTTGATCCTCGCGGGCGCCGCGTTCCTCACGCTCTCGATGGGCTACATCGGCCTGCCGCGGCATCTCGCCGAGTGGATCGGCTCGCTCGGGCTCACGCCGTTCGCGCTGGTCGTGGCCCTCACCATCTTCTACATCGTGCTCGGCTGCTTCCTCGACGGCATCTCGATGGTCGTGCTGACGATGGGCGTCATCCTGCCGACGGTGGAGAAGGCCGGCATCGACCTTCTCTGGTTCGGCATCTTCATCGTGCTCGTGGTGGAGATGGCGCAGATCACGCCACCCGTCGGATTCAACCTCTTCGTCCTGCAGGGGATGACGGGCAAGCAGATCACCTGGATCGCGCGCCACACGATCCCAATGTTCCTGCTGATGGTCGTGGCGGTCCTCATGGTCTGGTACTGGCCCGATCTCATCACCTACCTGCCGCGGCAGATGAAGATGGGTTGAGTTCGGTGAACGGGTGAACGGGTGAACGGGTGAATTGCAGTGCGAAGATGCGGACGCCGTTCGCCACGCTCGGCATCGCAAGCGACGGGCGTGCGATCACGCGGCTTGCCTACCTGCCCCTGACCGAGCGCGCGCAGGCTCCGATGGACGCAGTCTCCGAGCTCGCGCTGCGCGAGGTCGAGCGCTATCTCGACGATCCTGCGTTCCGCTTCACGGTGCCGCTCGCCCCGGAGGGAACGGCGTTCCAGCAGCGCGTGTGGAGCGCGCTCTCGGCGATTCCTCCCGGCGAGTCGCGCACGTACGGCGAAGTTGCGCGCCTCGTGCGCAGCGCGCCGCGCGCGGTGGGCCAGGCCTGTGGCGCCAATCGCATCGCGCTGATCGTGCCGTGCCATCGCGTCGTGGGCGCGATGGGGGCGATGGGCGGCTTCATGGGCGTCGCCGCCGCCAGGCCGCCCCAAGGCACTCGCCCCCTCAGCGGGAACCGGCGCGAAGCGCCGTTCGGGGGGACCGGCGCCGCCGGGCCGCCCCAAGGCGCCGGCCCCCTCGGGGGGAACCGGCGCGAAGCGCCGTTCGGGGGGACCGGCGCCGCCGGGCCGCCCCAAGGCGCCGGCCCCCTCGGGGGGAACCGGCGCGAAGCGCCGTTCGGGGGGACCATCACCCAGGACAGCCCCATCGCGATCAAGCGCTGGCTCCTGACGCACGAGGGCTACCGGTTCGGGCGTGACTGACGCCGACCTCATCGACGCGTTCTGCGACCAGGTGTGGCTTGCCGACGGCCTCGCCCAGAGCTCGCTCGCAAGCTACCGGCGCGACCTCGTCGCCTGGTCGAAGTGGCTCGGCAAGGGCGGACTGCTCCACGCGACGCGCGCGGACGTGGAAGGCTGGCTCGCGAGCCAGTTCGAGGCCAAGGCCAAGGCAAGCTCGATCGCGCGGCGCCTTTCCGCAATCAAGCGCTTCTATCGCCTGCAGCTCGAGCGCGCGACCATGCGCGAAGATCCGACGCTGCGCGTGCGCGCGCCGAAGAAGCCCCGGCGGCTGCCGAAGCTCCTGTCCGAGAAGCAGGTGGAAGCGCTGCTCGCGGCGCCCGACGTCGACACTCCGCTTGGCCTGCGCGACCGGGCGATGCTCGAGACGCTCTACGCCACGGGCCTGCGCGTGTCCGAGCTCGTCGGCCTCACCCTTGCGCAGGTCGCGCTCGACGTCGGCGTCGTGCGCGTGCTCGGCAAGGGCAGCAAGGAGCGGCTCGTCCCGCTGGGCGACGAGGCCGCAGCGTGGATCGAGCAGTACCGCAAGACGGCGCGGCTGGCGCTGCTGGGTGAGGCAAAGTCAAATCACCTCTTCCTGACCTCGCGCCACGGACCGCTGACGCGGCAGGCCTTCTGGCTCCTCATCAAGCGCTACGCGACGCGCGCCGGCATTCCCGCCGCCGCCTTGTCGCCGCACGTGCTGCGCCATGCCTTCGCGACGCATCTCCTCAATCACGGCGC
>CAZIZD010000035.1:0-3235 GCA_964543615.1 uncultured Alcaligenaceae bacterium
GAGCTGCTCCTGTCCGGGCTCTTCTAGGATCGTGAGGTTGCAGCGATCGATCACCCGGCGGCCGAGGCCGCGCGCCGCCTGGACGAGATGGCGAAAGTGGGGATTGAGCTCGGGCGCGCCGCCGGTCAGGTCGACCGTCGTGACGGCCGGACTGCGGTGCAGGAAAGCGACGACCTCGACGATCGTCTCGAGCGACATCTCTTCGGTCCGCGCAGGCCCCGCGTTGACGTGACAGTGGAGGCAGCTCTGGTTGCACCGGTAGCCGAGATTCACCTGGAGCGTGTCGAGGACGCCGCGCCGCAGCGGCGGAAAGTCGGTGCGGACGAGAAGCGGAAGCGTGGCGTGCAAGAGGTCGACTCCAGGGTGGACATCGGTTTGACGGTTGGACCGGTCGGATTCTTACACCACCGGCGTGCAGTGTGCCGGTACCGGCGTTCCGCCGCGGCTTTGTCCGGCGTCGGCCGGCACGGTTGATTCCCATCCCGCACGGTGAGACACTCGAACGGCCTTCCCGGTTCTTTTCGACGTGATTTTCAAGGAAGTCCGCATGCGGTTCGTCAGGTTGGTCGTGTCGTGCGCATGGGCGGTGCAGTGTGCCTCCGCGGGGCGCGTGGCCGACGACGCGCCGCCGCGCATCGACGGCTGCTGCCCGATCGTGTCGATGAGCCTTTAGGCCCGGTGCATCGGTTGCCCGCACGCAGTCGCATCGTCGTCGTCGGCAGCAGCAACATGGACCTCGTGGTCCGCGCTTCGCGCCTGCCGTCGCCGGGCGAAACGCTCATGGGCAACGACTTCCGCACCATCCCGGGCGGCAAGGGTGCCAACCAGGCAGTCGCCGCCGCCCGGCTCGGAGGCGATGTCAGTTTCGTGAGCGCCGTCGGCAGCGATGCATTCGGTGCGACGCTGCGTGACGGTCTGGCCGGCGACGGCATCGATGTGGCTCACGTCCGAGTGCACGACGGCGCGCCCACCGGCATCGCGATCATCACGGTCGGCGAGGGCGGAGCCAATACCATCGTGGTGGCGCCCGGCGCGAACGCGGAACTGTCGCCCGCCCGGATCGACGCCTGCGCGCCGATGATCGAGAGCGCGGCCATCCTGCTGTGCCAGCTCGAGGTTCCGCTCGACGCGGTCGAGCGTGCGATCGACCTTGCATCGGCGTCCGGCACTGCGGTGCTGCTCAATCCGGCGCCTGCGCGGCCGCTTGCGGACGCACTCCTGCGCAAGGTGGATTACCTCGTTCCCAACGAAAACGAGGCGAGCGCGCTGTGCGGTGTCGAAGCTGCCGACCCGGACGGAGCGCGCGAGGCCGCTCGCACGTTGCGCGGGCGCGGGGCGCGGCACGTGATCGTCACCTTGGGCGCGCGCGGCGTTTGGCTCGAGTCGGAGCGTCACAGCGTGCATCTTCCGGCACCCGCGGTTGCCGCGATCGACACCACCGCGGCAGGCGATACCTTCGTCGGCGGCTTCGCCGCCGCGATCGCCGCGGGGCGGGACCTGCTCGACGCCGTCGACTTCGGTCAGCGCGCCGCGGCGCTCAGCGTGACGCGCGCGGGCGCGCAGACGTCGATCCCGTACCGGCACGAGGTCGATGCCTGACGAAGCAACGTCTCAAGCCCGACGCGTTGCCGCACCCGGCACCACTGCGTCACGCCGGCCGCGATCCGGGCGTGATACCCTCCGGCCGGCAATTTTGCCTTCCCGGGGGATTCCCACGTGATCCAGAAGTCACTCCTGGCACTCGTGCCAGCGTTGCTCTGTTCCGCCGCCCTGGCCGCTACCGAGATCAAGGGTGCCGCCATTCTCGACAATCCCTGCGGCAAGGTCGCCGTCAAGCAGATGGGGCTCGTGAACGCCGGCAAGATGGAGGAGGCCAACAAGCTCATGACGCGCGAGGCGCAGGAGCAGTGGCGCAACATGCCCGCCAACGATCGCGCAATGATGGCCGGGATGATGAAGGAGATGTCGCAGACGGAGGCCCAGTTCACGAACGAGATCAAGGCCAACGGTTTGCTGACCGTCGACGGCGGCAATGCGACGCTCGTCGTGAAGAAGACGACAAAGAACGCGAACGGGTCGAGCACGTCGACGATGACGCAGAAGTTCAAGGTCGACGGCGGGCAGTGCCTCATCACGCGCTAGCCCAGGCACTCGAGGAGCGACCATGCAACGACTGACCCGCGCGGCGCTTGCCGCCGTCGCGCTTGCCTTTACGCTGACCGCGCCCGCCATGGGCGCGAAGCCCAACATCGTCTACATCGTCGCCGACGATCTCGGCTGGAAGGACGTCGGCTTCCGCGGCTCCGACATAAGGACGCCGAACATCGACGAGCTCGCGCGCACGGGCGCGCGGCTCGACCAGTTCTACGCGCAGCCCATGTGCACGCCCACGCGCGCGGCGCTCATGACCGGCCGCTATCCGTTCCGCTACGGGCTGCAGACCCTGGTCATCCTCTCCGGGCACAAGTACGGCCTCGCGCTCGACGAGTGGCTGATGCCGCAGGCGCTCAAGGAGGCGGGTTACGAGACCGCGATCATCGGCAAGTGGCACCTCGGCCACGGCGACCGCAAGTACTGGCCCCGACAGCGCGGGTTCGACCGGCAATACGGTCCGCTCATCGGCGAGATCGACTACTTCACGCACAAGCAGCACGGCGTGATCGACTGGTATCGCGACAACAGGCGCGTCGACGAGAAGGGCTACTCGACGACGCTGTTCGGCAATGCCGCCGTCAAGCTGATAGAGGGCCACGACACCAAGGTGCCGCTGTACCTCTACCTCGCGTTCAACGCGCCGCACACGCCGTACCAGGCGCCGCAGGCCTACCTCGACCGCTACAGGCACATCGAGGATCCGAGCCGGCGCGCGTATGCGGCGAGCATTTCGGCGATGGACGACGAGATCGGCCGCGTCGTGCGCGCGCTCGAGAAGCGGGGCATGCGCGACAACACGCTGATCGTGTTCCAGAGCGACAACGGCGGCACGCGCAACGCGATGTTCGCGGGCGAGGCCGACGTGTCCAAGATCAAGCTTCCGCCCGACAACGGCCCGTATCGCGACGGCAAGGGCTCGCTGTACGAAGGCGGCACGCGCGTCGTCGCGCTCGCCAACTGGCCGGGACGCATCAAGCCCGGCACCGTGGTCGACGGCATGATGCACGTGGTCGACATGTATCCGACCATCGCCCAACTCGCCGGCGCGCCGACCTCGCGCGCGAAGCCGCTCGACGGCTTC
>CAZIZD010000035.1:3245-18362 GCA_964543615.1 uncultured Alcaligenaceae bacterium
CAACGGCCTCGACATGTGGGGCACGATCAGCGAGGGCAAGCCGTCGCCGCGCACCGAGCTCGTGTACAACATCGAGCCCTTCCGCGCGGGCATCCGCGACGGCGACTGGAAGCTCGTGTGGCGCACGCCGCTGCCCGAGGGCGTGGAGCTCTACGACATCGCCAAGGACCCGTACGAGAAGAGCAATGTCGCCGCGGCCAATCCGGAGAAGGTCCGCGCGCTGCAGAAGCGCGCGAACGAGCTCGCCGCCACGATGGTCAAGCCGCTCACGCTGCAGACGGAGTTCAACGCGATGCGCGAGCGCCTTCACGTGCCGCCCGCGTTGCCCGGCGAGGAGATGATGTTCAACGAGGAGTAGGCTGCCTTCCTTGAGCAGACACTGTGCACGAGCACGACGTCAACCGCATCTCGATCGACACCTTCGACCGCATCGCAGAGCGTTACGACGCCCGCAACCGGGCGGTCACGATGTACGACGACAGCAACGCAGTGCTCTGCGATCTGCGGGCGCTCGGCCGCACGTTCCACGGCGTCGCGTGCGCGTTCGGTCTTCCCTACCTCACGCCGCCCGACGCAGCGAGGTTCGTCGCCGATGCGGCGGCATCCTCGAGCCGCGCGGCGCGCTAGAAGCAGCCGCTCCTGCCGGCCTCGTCTAGCCTGGGGAACACCGATCCCGCCTTGCCCTTGCAGGCGACGGCCTGGATGCCGCGGTGCCGCGCGCGGCGGTATTCCGGCAACACGTGGGCAACCCCCGGCGCGAGGCTGTCGCCGAGACGGCCGCGCACCGGTATGGGACAGTCGTACGGACCGCCGCTCGCGCCCTTGTAGCAGAGGGTGACCTCGATCGCCTCGCTGCACGCGTTGGCGATCGTCGCGTCGCCGGCGGCAGCGCCGCGAGTTTCGGTGAATCGCACGCAGGCGTCCGCGCGACGCGGGTCGGCGGACTCGACCGGTGGGGGAACGGGTGCGGCCTTGGGCGGGGCCGGGCGTGGCGCGGACGTATCGGGGGCCGCCGCCGTCTCGGTGGCCGCCGGCGCGCTGCCCATGCGTGCGCCACGCCCTGCGGCAGACAGCGCGATGCTCCCGTCGCATCCCGCGCGCCACACGGCATCGATGGGCTCGCCGTCCTCGATCGCCGCGTAGCCGCCACGCGACTGCACGTCGCGGTACGACCGTGTGTCGCAACGAACGATGGCGACGTAGGGGCGCTCCTGCCCCGTGCCTGCCGCGCGGGCGTACATGTGCGCCACGAATGACGTGCGGGACGGGTCGAGCTCAACGTGGTCCGCGTTCCAGTACCAGTACACGACGCTGCCGCCCGACACGACGCGGCTGCCGACGTAGCGGTAACCCGGGGGCACCGCCAGTGCCGCGCCGGACATCGCCAGCAGCGCAAGGGTCAGGACGAAGCGCATGGCACGAGAATACGCCGCCGCGTGCTGCATGGCGTCCTACACGGGCACTCGCCCGCGACTTACAGCGTTTGCCGGTGTCCGCCGAATGCCGGCCGCGCGCATGTCGCGGATCATCCACGGGTGGGCACGGCGCATGCCGTTACGCCCGTGCGATTTCCAACGATGAGGAGCCTCTCCATGAATGCACGTACACCTACCTACCTCGCGCTCATCGCGGCGGGAGCCGTCCTGTTCGCAGCGGGTTGCGACCAGCGCAACGCCACGACGGGCACGTCCGCAACACCAGGCGCAACCACGTCTTCGGCGCCTTCCACGACGCCGTCGACGATGGGCTCGTCCTCGACGACGACCGCCACCACCAGCGCGGGCGCGAAGGTGGACGACGCAGCGATCACCACCAAGGTCAAGGCCGCGCTGATGGCGGAGCCGGGCCTGCGCTCGCTCGAAATCAACGTCGACACGCGCGACAACGTCGTGACGCTCAATGGCACAGTCGACTCGCAGGAGAAGAAGCAGCGTGCGATGCAGCTCGCGCAGGGCGTCGAGGGCGTGAAGTCGGTGTCCGACAACCTGGTGGTCAAGTCGTCGTAAGAAGTCCGGGCGCTGCGGCGAGGCGCAACTTGCCCTTGCCGTAGCGACCGATCAGCAGGCGCGCGACGTCGAAGTCGAACGACGGCGCAGGCGGGGCATCGAGCAATCGCCCAAGCTCGCCGTCGTCGCGCGCGGTTCCGAGCCAGCACCAGTCGCGCACCACGTGCGCGTCGACCCGTCCACTCTTGATGGAGGCCTCGCGCACCACGGCGAGCCCTGGCGCGGGCCACGCCGGGATCGCGTACCAGGCGAGCGCCGCGGCAAGACGCCCGTCGTGGGCGTGATCGCTTTCCTCGCCGACGCACGCGCCACCGCAGCGCCGAATCTGGCGCGCGAAGCAGGGACCCTGCGCGCGGCGCTCGAGCTGCAGCCGCCGCCAGCACAGGCGATGCTGCGTGGCGAGGCTTCGCAAGAGCTCGCGGGCATGACGCTTGGAGGCGAACGGCCCGAATCCGTCGCGGATCGCATGCGTAACCACGTCCGCGGCGCGCACGAAGTGCGGCACGCCACGATCGAGCACCAGGATTCCGGCTTCCTCCTTGCGGCGCAGAGCACGGTTGTGCGCGGGCAGCTCGGTCTTGACGAGGTGCGCCTCGCGCAGCAGTGCACCCAGTTCGCCGGCCGTCTCCTCGAACTCGATGCGGCGGATCTCGCGTGAAAGCCGGAGGTCCGTCTCGTTGCGCCAGTCGCCGCTGAAATGCGAGGCGACGCGAGCGCGCAGGTTCACGCTCTTGCCGATGTAGATGGGCAGCGGGTTGTCGCCGAAGAATCGATACACGCCCGGCGTCTCGGGAATCGCATCGAGGCAGTCCGGCGCAAGTTGCGGAGGCAGGCTCGGCATGCGCAGTATCCGCCGGACCGCGGCTTCGATGGCCTCGGCGTCGAAGGTGCGATAGAGCACGCGGATGAATTCCCACACCGCGCGCGCGTCGCCGAGCGCACGATGTCGCTGCGAAAGCTCGATGCGATGCCGCACGGCCAACGCGTCGAGGCCGTGCCCCACGGCATCGGGAAACATCCGCCGCGAGAGCCGCACCGTGCACAAGGGGCGCGCAGAGAAGGGGACGCCTACGCGCGCGAACTCGTGCTTGAGGAAGCCGTGGTCGAAGCGCGCGTTGTGCGCGACGAACACGCAGTCGCCGAGGCGCTCGCGGATCTCGTTGGCGACGTGACCGAACACAGGGGCGTCGCGGACCATGGTGTCGGTGATGCCGGTGAGCGCCTGGATTGCGGGCGGAATGGGCTGCTCCGGATCGACCAGCGTGCTCCATTCGTACACACGCGGCGGTCCTCCCGCGGCGTCGGCGTCGATGCGCACGATGCCCACCTCCGTGATGCGGTCGCGCGCCGCCTGCGTGCCCGTGGTCTCGAGGTCGACGATGGCGATGGAAGGGGCGAAGAGGCGCATGCCGGGGGTGCACTTGACGTGACGAACGTTCGTTCGTATTCTATCCCCATGTCGAACGATCGTTCCTATCTGTCCAGCCTGCAGGACTACTACGCACGCCACCGGGCGCTGCCGTCGTATGCCTCCATCGGCGGGCTCCTGGGATTGCGGTCCAAGTCCTCGGTCGCGGCGCTGGTCGCGCGGCTCAAGCTCGCGGGCTTCCTCGAGTCCACGCCCGATCGCAGGCTCGCACCCACGAGGCGCTTTTTCGCGCGTCCGCTCGCCGACTCCCCGGTGCGTGCCGGCTTGCCCGAAGCGGTGGACGATGCCGACGCCGAAGCCCTGACCATCGACGATTACCTGATCGAGCGGCCATCGTCCACCGTGCTGATCCGCGTCAAGGGCGACTCCATGATGGACGCCGGCATCTTCGACGGCGATCTCGTGGTGGTCGAGAAGCGTCCCTCGGCGCACAAGGGCGACATCGTGGTCGCCATCGTCGACAACCAGTTCACGCTGAAGCGCCTGGACGTCGAGAACGGCAAGTTCATCCTGCGCGCCGAGAACAAGGCGTATGCGCCCATCCGCCCGGAGGGCGCGCTCGAGATCTTCGGCGTGATGGTCGGGCTCGTGCGCAAGCTCTAGGCCCGTTGCCAGCGGGCCGTAAGGCCTACCCCACGACGCGATTGCGTCCCGCGGCCTTGGCCGCATACAGATTGCGGTCCGCGGCGGCCAGCATGCGGTCGTGGGTCGGAACGCTCGTGTCGGCGGTGACGCCAATCGAGATGGTGAGCGACAGCGAAGGGTGAATCGCGCTCCAGTTGTGCTGCGCGATGGCCTGGCGCAGTTTCTCGCACACGCGCTGCGCCGCTTCGAGGTCCGTCTCCACCAGCAGCACGACGAACTCCTCGCCGCCGAAGCGCGCGACGAGATCGGTGTGCCGCACCTGCGAGGCAAGGATCTTGGCCGTGGCCCTCAGCGCGGCGTCCCCCACGGCATGCGAGAAGCGATCGTTCACTGCCTTGAAGTGGTCGAGGTCGGCCATGGCCACCGCGAGCGGACGTGCGTGACGCAGTGCGAGCGCGAACTCGTCGGCCAGGCGCTGGTCGAGGCGGCGGCGATTGGCGAGGCCCGTGAGGGCATCCTCGTACGTCTGCCGCTCCAGCTGGTCGAGCAGCATGGTCTTCTGCAGGTTCGCTTCGGTGAGCGAAATGTTGAGCGCGTCGAGCTCGGCATTGGCGCGCGTGAGCGTCTCCTGCCGCTCGCGCTCGATCTCGGTCTCGCGTCGGGCCGCCGCCAGCTCGAACTGGATCTGCAGCGCCCGCAGCTTGTCGCGCGCGGCGTCCGACTGCACGGCGCGCTCGATCTCGTGGTACTTGCGGAAGTGCCGCAGCGCCGCGGCTGGATCGCCGCATTGCTCGTAATGGCCCGCGAGCGCCTCGTGAACCTCGAACTGCGTGGGCTTGAGGTTGTGCCGCTCGCTGACCTCGAGCGCGGCCGCCAGCCACTTGCGGGCCTCCTCGTAGCGTCCCGCGCGCTGGCAGAGCCGGCCGAGCGAGAGCCTCGCGTGCGCGACGCCGTAGCGGTATCCCGTGGCTTCCGAGAGAGCGAGTGCCTCGTGCATCGTGCGTTCTGCGGTGGCGACGTCGCCCTTGCGCTCGCGCACGAGCGCGATGTTGTTGAGAGTCGCGCATTGCAGCAGCGGCAAGCCGAGTCCCACGAACACGTCATAGGCTTCGTCGAGCGCCGCTTCAGCCTCGTCGAGCTGCCCCAGGTTCTTCAAGTTGATGCCGATGTTGTTGAGCGTCTTGCCACGCTCGACAGCGTCGGTGGGCGCTGTGCAAAGTGCGAGGCTGCGGCGATAGAAGTCGAGCCCCGACGCGGCGTCGCCGGTGCGCGAGTAGACGAGACCGATCATGCGCAGCGTGGCGGCGCGGCCGGCGTCGCTGCCCTTGCGCTGGTCGATGGCAAGCGCGCGGAACTGGTAATCGAGTGCGCGCGAGGAGTCGCCTAGGGCGTCGTGCACGAAGCTGATCTCGCGCAATGTCTTGGCGACGGCCTCGTCGTCGCTGGCTTCCTCGAAGGCGGTAAGCGCGCGGTCGTAGGCGTCCAGCGCCATTGCATGATCGAGCAGCAGGTGCGCGCACTGACCCTGCACGTAGAGCGACTCGGCCGCGCATCGGGTATCGGCGAGTTGCGCCGCGAGCTCCTGCGCCTCCTGCGCATAGGCAAGGGCACGGCGCGCGTCGATGCTCGACACGCCCTCGGCGATCGAGAGGAGGAGGGCAAGGCGCTCCTCCGACGTCGCGGCGGTGTCGAGCGAGCGCACCAGCCGCTCGACCGCGATGGCGCCCGGCAGGCCGTCATTCATGCGCGACCTCGACCAGGCAATCGTAGAACGTGGCCGCGCGGCCCATGTCGGTGAGGGCTTGCGAGGTGACGGCGTTGGCGTTGTGTCCGTCCGGCGAGAGCTTCTGCCACCAGATGGAGGGCGCCACCACACAGCCCGGGCGCGCGCGATCGCCGACGCGCGCGGTGGCGGTGAAGCTCCCGCGATCGTTGAAGATCCGGACGCGATCGCCGTCGGCAATGCCGCGTGCCTTTGCGTCGCCGGCATGGATGTCGAGGCGGGGCGCGCCTTCCTCCTGCACGAATTCCGGCAGGTTGGCGAACGACGAGTTGAGGAAGTTGCGCGCGGGCGGCGAGATGAACGCGAGCGGATAGCGTGCCGCGAGTACCGGATTGGACAGTGCCGATTCGCGCGGCGCAATGAAGCGCGGAGGGCCCAAGGCATCGGTGGCGAGCTGGCACCGGCCCGACGGCGTTGGGAATCCACCATGTGCGAAGGGCGCGTAGTCCGCGTCCACCGCCAGCCGGCGCCAGCCAGCCTCCCTGAGCGAGTCCCAGTCGAGCTCGCAGCCGCGAGGATCGTCGCGGCGGAATGCCATGCGCGCGATGTCCTCGTCGGAATCGCGGAAGCACGGCTCGTCGAATCCCATGCGCGCCGCGAGCCTGCGAAACACCTCGGTGTTGGGCAGCGCTTCGCCCAGCGGCTCGATCGCCTGGTTGTTGGCGAGCGCGTAGAGGTGGCCGTAGGACGTGTGGACGTCGATCTGTTCGAGCTGCGTGGTGGCGGGCAGCAGGATGTCGGCGAAATCCGCGGTGTCGGTCTGGAAGATCTCGTGGACCACGCAGAAGAGATCGTCGCGCGCGAAGCCCGCGCGCACCTTGCCGGACTCGGGCGCGACGGCGACCGGGTTGCTGTTGTAGACGTAGATCGCCTGGACCGGCGGGTCGCGCGCATCGAGGAGGGCATCGCCGATCGCGCTCATGTTGACGGTGCGCGGCTTGCCCCGGATGAGGTCCGGACGCTCCAGTGCGGCCGTGTCCACCGGGAACGTGCCAGATGAGGAAAGCAGCGCGCCGCCCGCGGGATCGCGCCACGCACCGACCAGCGCGGGCAGGCAGGCGATGGCGCGCACGGCGTTGCCGCCGCCGGCCGCGCGCTGCATCCCGTAATTGAGACGGATGGCGGCAGGCCGCGTCGT
The DNA here is from genome assembly GCA_964543615.1 of uncultured Alcaligenaceae bacterium. Classification (GTDB taxonomy): domain Bacteria; phylum Pseudomonadota; class Gammaproteobacteria; order Burkholderiales; family Casimicrobiaceae; genus VBCG01. The sequence continues at coordinate 10,187 of CAZIZD010000035.1, forward strand.
GCCGTACTCGCGCGCGAGCGCGACGATGCGCGAGGCATCGACGCCGCAGGCGGCCGCCGCGCGCGCGGGCGTCCACTCGCGCGCTTCCGCGGCGAGCGCGTCGAAGCCCACGGTGTGTCGCGCCACGTAATCGCGGTCGACCAGGTCTTCCGCGATCAGCACGTGGATCATGGCGAGGGCGAGGGCGCCATCGGTGCCGGGCATGGGCGCGAGATGCTCGTGGCACTTCTCGGCGGTGGCGCTGCGGTAGGGATCGACGGCGACGAGCTTCGCCCCGCGCCGCTTCGCTTCCTGTGCGCGCATCCAGAAGTGGAGGTTGGAGGCGACCGGGTTGCTGCCCCAGATGAGGATGAGCTTGCTGTCGGCGTAACGCTCGACGTCCATCCCCATGGTCGCGCCGATCACCGAGACCCAGCCGGCCTTGCCCGCCGACGCGCAGATCGTGCGATCGAGCAGCGAGGCGCCCAGCCGATGGAAGAACCTTCGGTCCATGGACCCGTATTGGAGCAGCCCCATCGTCCCCGCATAGCTGTAGGGAACAATCGCCTGCGGCCCGTGCGGGCCCTCCGCGATGGCGTGGAAACGCTCCGCGATCTCGTCGAGGGCTTCGTCCCATCCGATGCGTGCGAAGCGCCCTTCGCCCTTGCGTCCGATCCGGCGCATGGGGTGGAGGACGCGCTGGTCCGAGTACGTACGGTCGAGATAACGCGCGACCTTCGTGCACAGGACCCCCGCGGTGGCCGGGTGGTCCGGCGCGCCGCGGATGGCGACGGCGCGACCGTTCTCGACCGTGGTCAGCAGGGCGCAGGTATCCGGACAATCGTGCGGGCACGCGCCGCGCACTACGCGCCGATGGCCGGAAGGTGCCTCGTCGAGTGGCATCGTCACCGGATTGTAATGGACTGTCCATCACAGGAGCCATGGTTTAATTCTTCGCCATGGCGAATATTCCGGTTGCGTTTCCGACGGTCGCGCTCGACGACGGCGTGCGCGTGCCCGCGCTCGGGCTGGGAACGTGGCACATGGGAGAGCGCGCGGATCGCGCGGCGCGCGAGGTCGTCGCGCTGCGTGCGGGCCTCGATCTCGGAATGACGCTCATCGACACCGCCGAGATGTACGGCGACGGCGGCGCGGAGCGCGTAGTGGCCGATGCGATTGCAGGCGATCGCGATCGTGCGTTCATCGTGAGCAAGGTGTATCCCCACAACGCGAGCGCAAAGGGAACGATCGCGGCGTGCGAGCGCAGCCTCGCGCGCCTGCGCACTGATCGCATCGACCTCTATCTGCTCCATTGGCGCGGCCGCCATCCGCTTGCGGAGACGGTCGATGCGTTCGAGCGCCTGCGCGCCGCGGGCAAGATCGTGCGCTGGGGCGTATCGAACTTCGACGTGATGGACATCGACGAGCTGCTCGCGCTGCCCGAGGGCGCGCACTGCGCCGCCAACCAGGTTCTCTACAACCTCACGCAACGTGAGCCGGACTTCGCGTTGCGCGAACGATGTGCGCGCAATGACATCGTCATCATGGCGTACTCGCCGTTCCATCAGGGCGAACTCCTGCGCAACCGAAAATTGGCAACTGTTGCCGCGTCGCTCGGCATGACGCCCGCGCAGGTCGCGATTGCGTGGCTGCTGTCGCGCAGCGGCACCATCGCCATCCCCCAATCGTCGAACATCGATCACGTCCGCGAGTTCCGCGCGGCGGCCGATATTCATTTGTCATTGGAAGCGCTGGCGTCCATCGACAACGCATTTCCTCCACCGCGATTTTCAAGGCCGCTCGCGATGCTCTAGGCACCGCTCATCGGGCAGGACCTCTTTCACTGCGCTGCTGTCGTTTACAAGCTGCGCGCACAAACGACGTTCGTCGGCTGCGATTTCTCCGTTCCTAGTGGTGGCACGCTTGGTGCTGAATGAAACGCACCGGGAGCTCACGCCCCATTCGCAATCTTCGAAGGAGAAGTTCGGTGAACTACACCTACTACGACTACCTCGACCTTGCTCCGGGCGCCAGCCCCGCGCGGATCGAGGCCGCGTATGCAGCGGTGCTCGAACGATTCCAGTACGGCGCCACCGAAGCCGGCCAGGACCTGTCGGGACTCGTGCGCATGATTCACGCCGCGTACGACGTGCTGTCGAGTCCGGACCGCCGCAGGAGCTACGACGCGCAGCTTGCGCGCGAAGCTGCGGAGGCCGACGCCGAACTCAAGAAGACGCTCGATGCGCAACCCGTAGCCGGCACCCGCCTCGTGCAGGACGTGCCCGCCGCGTTGCGCTCGGCCATCACGCCGCTCGCAGCATGAGCGCGCATCGCACGCAACGCGATGCTCGGCGTGGTCGACGGTTACGGCCGCCGGGAAAGTAATTTTTCCAAGACTGCAAACAGCGATGCGGTCGGCGGCCGTATTCTCCTCCCGGTACCGGATGCCCTCGCGCATTCCGGTGCGCACGTCCGGCGCGGCGCGTAGCGTGCGTCACGCCGCGCGGCGCGCGATGGCGCGCGACGCCGAGCCGGGCAGTCGCACGTTGCCGCATCGCCACGCGGCACGGCCGGTGACGCGCATCGCACGAGCGGTGCGGCGGAAGTTGCGTCCCGCGACTCCGGCCAAGCTCGAATTCGAATTTCAAGTGTTGCATTGAACCGACCGACAAGGAGCGACGACGTGGACAGGTGCATCGGCTGCTGCTACTACGACCGCCAGAACGGAAGCAATACGGACTCGCGCGGCGGGTCGTGGGGACAGTGCCGGCGTACGGCGCCCGCGCTGCATCCCATCAACCAGAAGACGTTCATGATCGAAGGCGTGTGGCCGCACGTGCGCGACGACGACTGGTGCGGCGAGTACCGGGCCTCCGGCCGCCGCGTCGATTCGCGTGCGGGTGACGCGCTCGGGCCGGGTCCGCTGTTGCCGATCGGCACGGGCGCTGCGCTCGGTCCGCGCCCGGTCAAGGTGGCGCCGTTCGCGGCGTCCGGTGCGCCGCGCGAGGCCCCCATTTCGCTCGGTCCCCTCGTGTCCGGCAACCGCGGCGCGGACTAGCGGTCTTTCATCGCGGCCGCGCGCCGCGCGGCTCCTTCGAGGGTGCGACAATGCGCCCTCGATGCGCTTGATAGATCCTGCCGGTGCGCTCGCCGCCGGCATTACCGTCGTCACACCGAACAACCGCCTCGCGCGGGCCCTGATCGCGCGTCACGACGCCGCGATGGCGCGCAAGCACCTGCGCGCATGGCCCGCCGCGCGCGCGATGCCCTGGTCCGCGTGGGTCGAGACGTTGTGGCGGGAGGCGCTCGAGGCGGACGTGGCGCCGGCCGACGTTCGCCTGCGCAGCGACGCCGAGGCGCATCACGTGTGGGTGGGCATCGCCCGCGAGACGCTGCCCGAAGGATTGGCCGACGCCCGTGCCGCCGCCGGAAGCGCGGAGGAAGCCTGGGCGCTCATGCACGCGTGGGGCACGGGCAGCGGCAGCTTTCGCGCGTGGCGCAACGGCGACGCCGAGTCCGACGTCGCGGTGTTCGCGGAGTGGGCGGCGCGCTATCACGCCGACCTCGAAGCATCGCGCACGGTGGACCGCGCGATGCTCGCCGACGTGGTGCGCGCCTGCGCTGCCCGCATGGAGGCGTGGCGCGGCCGCGAAGTCGTGCTTGCGGGCTTCCTCGAATCGACGCCGCAACAGCAGAGGCTGTGCGAGGCGCTCGAACAGGCCGGCATGCGCATCGCGCAGGCATGCGCGGAGGCGCGCGCGAGCCGGGTCCTGCGACACATGGCGGCGACACCGCGCGACGAGCTGCGTGCGGCGTTCGAATGGGCGCGCGAGCGCGCGCTCGAGGATCCGTCACGCTCGATTGGCGTGGCGGTGGTGGATCTCGCACTCGTGCGCGACGAGGTTCGCGCCGCCGCCGACGAAGTGCTGTGCCCGCTGCTGCAGACGCCCGGGCACGCGAACGATCCCCGCCCTTACACGCTGTCGCTCGGCGCACCTTTGTCGGCGCAGCCGATGGTCGCGTGCGCCCTGGATCTCGTGGCGCTCGCCCACGGCCCGCTTGCGAGAAGCGACGCGGCGGCACTTGCGCGCTCGCCCTTCCTCGCAGGGCCGTGGCCGCTGCGGGCGGTGGCGGAGCGCCGGTGGATCGACGAGGGACGCACGCGCGTGGCATGGGGCGAGTTCGTCGCGGCCATGCCGCCGGCAGCGGCCGCGGGCATGCGCGCGGCGGCCGACGCCCTCGGCCAGCGCGCGCAGTCCCCCTCCGCCTGGCGCACCCAATGGCGCACGTTGCTGGAGCGCTGCGGATGGCCCGGCGAGGCGCCGCTCTCCGGCCCGACCTACGAGTTGCGCCAGACGTGGGAGCGCCTGCTCGATGCATTTGCGCGCGTGGGCCACGTGCAACCGCGCATGCGTGCGGCCGAAGCGGTCGCCACGCTGCGCGACATGGCACGCCGCACGCGCTTCGAGCCGCAGGCGCCGCGCACCACGATCGCGGTGGTCGCAGTCAACGATGCGGCCGCGCTCGAATTCGATGCGCTGTGGGTCGCCGGACTCTCGGCGCAGCGATGGCCGCCCGCGCCGCAACCGCATCCGATGCTGCCGGTGACCTGGCAGCGCGAGCGCGGCGTGCCGGGCGCCTCGTCGGCGCGCGAGCTTGCGTTCGCGAGGCACGTCACCGCGCGGCTCGCGGCATGTGCGAGCGAGGTCGTCATGAGCGCGCCGGCGGCCATCGAGGACTACGAGAGCGCGGCGTCGGCGCTCCTCGATCCCGCGTGGCCCGAGCTTGCCGTGACCGAGGCCCGCGTTCCCACGGTGACGGCCATCGCGCGGGCACGGTCGATCGAGGAAATCCGCGACGATCGTGCACCGCCGTTCCCGGGTCCCGGCGCACCTGGCGGTGCGGGGACGCTGTCGTCGCAGAGCACGTGCCCGTTCCAGGCGATGGCCAGGCGTCGCCTGCGCGTGGAGCCGTGGCCGGGGGGCTACGAAGCGCTGAGCTACGCCGAGCGCGGTCAGCTCGTGCACGCGATGATGGCCGCATTCTGGATCGAGGTCGGGTCGCACGCGGGCCTCCTGGCCCTCGACGAGGCCGCGCTCGCCGGCCGCGTGGCGAAGGCGGCGGAGGCCGCACGGGCCATCATCCCCGAGGATCGCTGGAACCTGTTGCCCGCCGTCATCGCGACGGCGGAGATCGCACGCATCGCGGGGATCGGGCTCGAATGGATCGTGCGCTTCGAGCGCGACCGCGTGCCGTTCACGGTCGCCGGCGTGGAGCAGCAATCGCAGGTCACGCTCGCGGGCCTCACGTTCCGCTTGAAGCTCGATCGTATCGACACGCTCGATGACGGCACGACCGCCATCATCGACTACAAGACCGGGGCGGTGGATGCCCCGCGGACATGGTTTGAGCCGCGTCCGCGCTCGCCGCAGCTCGGCCTGTACGCGCTCGCGCTCGCGGGCGAGCGCGACGTGCGTGCCGTCGCCTACGCGCGCCTAAAGGCCGGGGAGATCGCCGTTGCGGGGCTCTCGGACGACCGCTCGCACTGGCAGGCTCTCACGCCGGCCGCGGCGCTGCGCGAGCCCGCGGACTGGGCGGCGGTACAGGCGTGGTGGGCGCAGCACTTGCCGCGACTCGCCGAGGAGTTCCGCGATGGCGTGGCCACCGTCACGCCGCGCGACGTGCGCACGTCGTGCCGCTCGTGCCGCCTGCAGCCGCTGTGCAGGATCGGCGATTTCGTACAGTCCGATGCCGCCGAAGGCGAGGACGCATGAGCGCAGGCGGCGATCCGCTCGCACGCGACGCCCGGCATCGCGAGGCGGCGCTCGACACGGGCCGCTCGTTTCTCGTGCAGGCCCCGGCGGGCTCGGGCAAGACGGAGCTCCTGATCCAGCGCTATCTCGCGCTGCTGGCCACGGTGCCGAGTCCGCAGCGCGTGGTGGCGGTCACCTTCACGCGCAAGGCGGCCAACGAGATGCGGGAGCGCGTGGTCGCGGCGCTGCGCGATGCGCGCGAGGGCGCTCCCGTCGCGGGACCGCATCGCGCGCTGACGCGCGGCCTCGCGCAGGCGGCCCTCGCGCACGCCGATGCCAAGGGCTGGTCGGTGCTCGACTATCCCGCGCAGCTTGGCATCGGCACGATCGACTCGCTGTGCGGCCGCATCGCCCGCCAGGCGCCGATGTCGAGCGGGCTCACGTCGTCGCCGCGTCCGGTGGACGACGCGCGCGGACTGCATCTGGAGGCTGCGCGCGCCACGCTCGCGCATGCCGATCCCGCGAGCCCCGCGTGGCGAACGCTCCTCGCGCGCCTCGACAACGACGCCGAGATGACGGTGCGGTATCTCGCGAAGCTCCTCGAGCGGCGCGACCAGTGGCTGCGTCACGTCGTCGGACGCGATCCTTCGCGCTGGCGCGCCGAGCTCGAAGCCCTCCTGGCCAACGAGATCGAGGCCGAGCTCCGCGTCGTGCATGCGGCCCTGGTGCCGGCGCTCGAGCCGCCCATCGTCGAGTGCGCGAAGCTTGCGGCGCGCTACCTCGCCGCCGAAGGCGACGCCCAGAACCCGTGGCTTGCGCATGCCGCGACGCACGGCGCGCTGCCGCCGCCCACGGTCGAACACGTCGAAATCTGGCGCGCGCTTGCGGAGTGGCTCATGGTCAAGAACGAGCCGCGCCTGCGCACCGTGATGGACAAGCGCCAGGGCATCCCGCCCAAGGCCGTCGATCGCGGTCGTCCGGTCGAGGCGCGCGATCGCATGCTCGCGGCGCTGCACGCGGAGAACGGGCTCGCGCACACGCTGCACGTCGCGCGCGTGCTGCCTTCGCCCGCGTACGAGGACGATGCCTGGGCCGCCATCGAGGCGCTGCTCGAGATCCTGCCGCGCGCCGCAGCGGAGCTTCTCGTCGTGTTCGCGAGCCGCGGCAGCTGCGACTACGCGCAGTACACGCTGGCTGCGCTGGAGGCACTGGGCGAGGCCGACGCGCCGAGCGATCTCCTCATGCGCCTCGATCTTGCGGTCGATCATCTGCTCGTCGACGAATTCCAGGACACGTCCGACGCGCAGTACCGTCTCATCGGCAAGCTCACGTCGGGATGGGTGCCGGGCGACGGCCGCACGCTGTTCGCGGTGGGCGATCCCATGCAGTCGATCTACCGCTTCCGCGACGCCGAGGTAAGGCTCTTCCTCGAAGCGCGCGAGGAGGGCCGCATCGGTCACGTTCCCGTGCAGTTCATCGACCTTGCGCGCAACTTTCGTTCACAGGGGCACATCGTGTCATGGGTGAATCGCGTGTTCCCGGGCGTGCTCGCGGGCCGCAACGATCCCTGGAGCGGGGCGGTCGCGTTCGCGCCGGCCGCAGCCTCGAAGGGCGAGGGTGAGGACGGACCTCCCACGCTCGATCTCGCGCTCGACGGCCGCGACGAGGCGCGCCGCGTGGTCGCGCGCGTCGAGGAAGCGCTCGCGAGTGCCGAAGGCGACGTTGCAATCCTGGTACGCGCCCGTGCGGATCTGCTGCGCATCCTGCCTGCGCTGCGCGCGGCCGGCATCGAGTTCGCGGCAGTCGAACTCGACGCGCTCGCCGACCGCCAGTCCGTGCAGGATCTCGTATCGCTTACCCACGCGCTCGTGCAGCCGGCGGACCGCCTCGCCGCGCTCGCGGTGCTGCGCGCACCGTGGTGCGGGCTCGTGCTCCGTGACCTCATGACGATCGCATCGCGGCTCGACGATCGGGGATTGCCCGCACTGTGTGCCGCCTCCGACGGCATCGAAGGATTGACCGGCGACGGCGCAACGCGCTGGAGCTCGCTCGCTCGCGCGCTCCTGCCGGCCTTCGGGGAGCACGCGACGGGCTCGCTCGCCGATCGCGTGCGGGGAACCTGGCTCGCGCTGGGCGGTCCTGCGTGCGCCGCCGAGAGCATCGACCTCGCGGCTGCGGACGACTATTTCTCGCTGCTGCGGGCGTACGAAACCGCGGGGGACCTTCCCGACTGGCAGGGCTTCGTCGACGAGCTCGGCCGCCGCTTCGCCGCCTCGACGCAGGACGTGTTCGCGCGCGTCAAGGTTATGACGCTCTTCAAGGCCAAGGGGCTCGAATTCGAGACGGTGGTCATCCCGGGACTCGCGGACTCCAAGGGCGGCGACGACAACGAGCTCCTGCGCTGGCGCGCGCGACAGGGAGGCCTGCTCATCGCCACCGCACGC
>CAZIZD010000036.1:0-18293 GCA_964543615.1 uncultured Alcaligenaceae bacterium
TCGGCGTGTGCCTCGCCGCGGCGGTGGAGTGGGCCGGACACAGGCTCGAGGCGCCTCGCCGGTTCGCTGCGTTCGTGCTCGCGAGCGCGATCGTCCTGAGCGCGCTCGCGTCCGCGCTCTTTGCGATCCGTTACGAGCCGGGCCCGCGCATCCTCACCGAGCAGGTGTTGCCCTCCGGCCCCGATCCTCTTTCCTCTTTCCTCTACCAGGCGTGGATCGTCGCGTTCTACGGCGGACTGTTCGCGCTGGCGCGAACGCTGCACTTGCGCGCGCAACGAACACGCACGTTGTTGCGCCAATCCGAGATCGCCCGGCGCCGCGGACACGCTGCCCGCACCGAAGTCGAGCTCGCCGCGTTGCGCGGGCACATCGACCCCGCCCTGTTGCTGCGCGCCATGGAATCGGTCGAGGAACGTTACGCCCACGATCGCGGGCGCGCGGATGCGCTGGTCGACCAGATCGTCGCATACCTGCGGCTGGCGATGCCCGGCGTGCGAGGCGCCCGTCACGCGCTCCCGAACGAGATTGCGCTGGCGCGCGCGCACACCTCCCTGCGCGAGGCGATCGAACGGCGACCCGCGCGTTTCGCCTTCGATCTCGCCGCGAAAGTCCCGGCCGTGCCATTCCCGCCGATCGTCCTGGGGCCGATCCTGGATGCGCTGTCGTCCCATACTGATGCCGCGCCGGTGCGCCTTGCCGTCCGCAACGAGGTCACGCGAATCGCGATCGCGTTCCATGGCGCGCGACGCCCGGAAACGCATTGGCTGCCCGAGGATCTCGCGCGTCGGCTCGAGGTCGGCCTGCGCGCAGCGTACGGCGACCGCGCCAGTATTCGATTCGACGATCCCGGCGGCGCAGCGCTTGCGCTGTCGCTCCCGGTCGATACTGCTTGCATCTTCACCGCGCCCGCTTCCGGCGCCAACAGCGAAGAAGAAAGGACCAAGCGATGAACGAAGAAGAGATGAACGCCATGCGCCGGACCGTGCTTGCGATGCTTCCGGCACTCCTCGCCGCAGGCTCAGCTTCCGCGCAGGATCCGGCACGCGTGCAGCCGCGCGCGTACAAGGTCGTGTTCGAGAACGACAGGATGCGTGTCCTCGAATTCAACAGCAAGCCGGGCATGGGCATCTGCGGCAGCGGAATGCACTCCCATCCGGCGCACCTCACGGTGGCATTGAGTCCCGCCAAGGCGAAGATCACGCTCCCCGACGGCAAGTCGTTCGTAGGCGAGCAGAAGCTGGGCGACGTCTTCTGGGCCGAGGCCGAGACCCACGAGACCGAGAATCTCACTGGGCGCGACGTTCGCGCGTTGATGATCGAATGGAAGCCGGGCAAGGCGTGACCCGCGCGCGGGGCGCGACCGCCGTTCTCGCCGAGGACGAGGCAGTGCTTCGCGAGGACCTGCGCGCGAAGCTTGCCGAACTGTGGCCAGAGCTCCGGGTGGTTGCCGAGGCAGGCAACGGCGTCGAGGCGCTGCAACTGCTCGGGCGCCACGCACCCGACGTCCTGTTCCTGGACATCGAGATGCCGCGCCTTTCTGGCCTCGAGGTGGCGCGTCTTGCGCAGGAGCGGTGTCACGTCGTGTTCGTCACCGCCTACGATGCCCACGCGGTGGCAGCATTCGAGCAGGGCGCGGTCGACTACGTCCTCAAGCCCTTCGACGTTGCCCGCCTCGCAGTCACCGTGCGCCGCGTACAGTCGCAGCTCGGCGCCTCGCCGCGCGAGATCGGCCAACTCCTGCGCGAACTCGCCTCGGCGCGCGCTCCGCAAAGCTACCTGCGCTGGATCAACGCCTCCCAAGGCAGCACCGTGCGCCTCATCACCGTGGACGACGTCTGCTATTTTCGCGCAGACACGGGATACACGACCGTGGTCACCGCCGAGGGCGAGTCCCTGATCCGGCGCAGTCTAAGGGACCTCGCCGACCAGCTCGACCCGTCGGTGTTCTGGCCCATCCACCGCTCGACGATCGTCAACGCCAACGCGATCGAAGGCGTCGTGCGCGACTTTCGCGGCCGCATCAGCGTGAAGCTCAAGGCGCGGCCGGAAAGGCTCCCCGTGAGCGACGCGCACGCCCACCTCTTCCGCCAGATGTAGGGATTCGAAGCGGAAACCGGCGCGTTCAGAGGCCGGTTCGCCGCATTCGCCACATCGGCCTCGCGAAGCTTGGGACGGTGTCCGAAACTTGGACATGAACCCAGGAGGCCGCATGAAGACATCGAACGTCATTGTCTCGATCCTCGCGTACACAGGCGCGCTAGTTGCATCTCCGTCCCATGCAGCGTGGTTCTATCCCGGCGTCCCTTACGAGTTGCCCAACGGTGGAAGGATCATCCCGGGCGGGTACGCGAGCTCGGACTCGCCCTTCGGCTACACGTGGGTCGTGGTGCGGACGAATCCCGATGGCAGCGCTGACAGGACGTTCAACGGCGGGGGCGCGATCGCGATCCCGATCTTCCACAGCTACGAGTTCGCGTGGCACGTGGTCGTGCAAGCCGACGGCAAGATCGTTGTCGTCGGAAGCGTCGAGGATCCCGCGCTCCCAAGCTGCTACGGCGACTGCAGCACGATGACTGCAGTGGCACGGCTCAATGCCGACGGCACGCTCGACAGGACCTTCAACGGGACCGGGCACGTGGTCGTGTCCCTTGGCGGCGCGGAAGCGTTGCCGCAGCTTCCGGATATTGCCTACCTCAAGCGCTTCGAGGTGCGAGCGGATGGCGGCATCACGCTCTACGGCTATCCGGACACGCCGTCGGCCCGCATCAATCCGGACGGTACGATCGACACGACGTTCGCCACGATGCTTCAGCCCCGCGAGTATCGCGCGTCGAAGGTCGTCGCCGTGGAGGCTTACCACGCCGGTCTCGATCACTACTTCATGACCTGGGAGCCCGGCGAGATCGAGGCGCTCGCCTCCGGTGCCACGATCAAGGGCTGGGTGGCGACCGGCAAGCGCATCAAGCTGTACGCGCGTCCCGATTCCGCGGCCTCCCCCACGTCGCCTGTATGCCGCTATTACATTCCCCCCGCATCCGGCGACTCGCACTTCTTCGGTCGCGGCGAGGAGGAGTGCACCGCCACCGCCGCCGCGCATCCGTCGTTCGTCCTCGAGTCGGCGGCGTTCATGCATGCCGCCCTGCCTCAGGCAGGCATGTGTCCGCCGAAGACGGTGCCGATCTATCGCCTCTTCAACAACCGGCCCGATGCCAACCATCGCTACACGACCGACAAGGCCGTGCGCGACGCGATGGTCGCCGAGGGGTGGGTCGCAGAAGGCGACGGCCAGGATCGTGTCGCGATGTGCGGCCCTGAATGACGCGACAGGACGTCCTACGCCGCCATCCGTCCCTCCTGTCCAAGAAATGCGAGCACCTCCTCCTCGACCTCCTCGCCATGCGTGATCGGTCCCATGTGGCCCGCGGACCCGATCGTGCGATGGCGCGCATGCGGCCATGCCTGCCGCATCATGGCCGCGAGCCGATGCATCGCGCGCACCGTACGCTCGCCCGTGATCACCATGGTCGGGATGCAGATGCGCGCGACCTCGTGCATCGCGAGCGGCTCGAGAAGCAACGCCCGGAAGTGCGCCGCGACAGTCCTGATGCGCGAAGCGATCGCATCGCGGCGAGACGCGCCTGCCGCGTCGAAGGCGCCCTCGCCCGACCAGAAGTCGACGAATGCGCGCGCCGCGTCGTGGATCGAACCGAAGGCCAGGTGCCACGCGAGCGTGTCCACGACCGCGAGGACATCCCTTGCCTCCTCCGCGTTCGCCTCCACCAGCCAGCGGAACATCACGGGCTCGTACACGGTCACGCTCTGCACGTGGTGCGGAAGCATCGCGGCGAGCTTCAGTGCCACGGCCGCGCCGTAGGAGTGGCCGACGAGATGCGCTCCTCCCGCGCGTAGGACGAGCGGCACGGCAAGCGCCGCCTCGTCCCTCAGCGCGAGCGGGCGCGCGCCCGGCCACGGCGATCGCTCGCCGTGGCCATGAAGGTCGATCGCGTGCACGCGAAACCGCTCGCCGAGCGCCGCCGCCAGCGCTTGCCACTGGCGGGACGAGCTCGCGCTCGCGTGCAGCATCACGACCGCAGGGTCGCGCGTCGCCATGGTCAGCTCACCGACCCGACGATGGGGCCCAGCGCGGCGCCGATGCGTTCCATCTGCGCCGGCGTGGTCAGCGCCTTCAGCACCTCGCCGAACCGCGGCTCCTGCGCCCCGCTGACCACGTACTGCCAGCGATACGCGCGCAGGAACGTCTCGGCGATGAGCGTCTTCTCGACCTCGGAGAAGGTCGGGCCCGCGCACGCGATGAAGTAGCGCGCGTCGGCCGCCGCCTGCGCCTGCACGATGCCGTCGACCGCGCCGACGAGGGCGATGAGGTCGTTGACGGCCTCGTCGCGCTGGCGCGCGTTGAGACGCGCATCCTCCGCGCGCCACTCGATCTCGTCCATGATCGCGTGCTGCGACTCCTCCTTCCAGTGGAAGAGGAACACGTCCTTCCAGAGATCGGAGAGGTCGACGTCGGTATCGATGCTCGCGCGGTAATGCGCCTGCGTGAAGATCTCGATGTCGAGCGTCAGGCCGAGCACGGCCCAGTTCGACTTGGACAGCACGGCATCCGCGACGGCGTTGGGATCCGGCACGAAGGTGTAGCCCGCGGGCATACCCTTTGCCGCCATGCCCTCGAGCTTGCGGAAGAGCTTCTGGTGCTTGAGCTCCTCGTCGGCGAAGCGCACGAGCGCCTCGAGTGCCACCTGGTCGCCGAGGGCGTGGGTGTGCGAGATCTGAAGGGTCTTGGCGCCGATGTAGCGCTCGCAGAGCGCGAACATGTTGGCGTAGGTGCGGCCCTGCACCTGCGAGAAGAAGCGCGCGTCGGCGGGCCGCAGGAACGGCAGCTCCTTGACCTTGGAGAGGCTGTCCGGCATGAACTTCTTCGAGAAGTCGAATTCGCGGCCGCGGATCACGTCGCGGTCGATGTCCCAACGGATGCGCTTGCTGGTTTCGATGCACTTCGCGTAGCGCTCGGTGCTGGGGGTGCCCTGCACGGCAGGGGCTTCGAGAACGGCATTTTCCATGGCATGTCTCCTTCGGGTGGTTTGAGTTGGCGAAACGCGCTTGCTTGGCGCGGATCGAACTCTGCGTGGGGGTGCGTTCCCCCGGCGTTCCACCTTCGGAAGACGGCCTGTTCAGGCCCGAAGAAGGGCCCTCAGCGGGGCGTGGCCGACCTCGCCCTCGGAGGCGATGCGGGCGGCCAGGTCCTCGAGCGACAGGCCCGGCCACGCGCGCGCGGCCCCGGAACCCCACTGGGCGAGGCGCTGGCGAAACTCCGCGCGGTATCCGGCGCTCGCCCGCGGATGCGTGGCGCCGAACTCGAGGAGCAGGCGCGCGCTCGCGTCCTCGCCCGACGCGTGCAGGATCTCGGCGAGCGCGTAGAGCCCGGCCAGCAGGACGTTAGGGGTGCGCAGGGCAAGTGCCGCGCGCATGTTGGCGGCGAGGTCCGCGTGCGCCGTGGCGCGGTCGCCGCACAGCACAGCGAGGATCACCAGATTGAACCGGGCAAGGCAGGCGATCACGGGCGTCCCCGCCGTCTCGGCCAGATCGAGGGCGCGCCGCGTGTAGGTCCGCGCGGCGGGATAGTCCCCCGACTTGAACGCCGCGTCAGCCAGGTTGGACAGGACGTAGGGCCGCGTCTGGTCGAGCCCGTTACGGTCGCAGATCGCGAGCGCCTCGGTGAGGTGAGGCAGCGCGGCGCGGTAGTCGCCGCGCTGCGACTGCAGCACCGCGAGGTTGTTGAGGCACAAAGCCTCGCCGGCGTGATCGCCCAGCCGGCGGTGCTCGGCCAGCGAGAGCAGCGAAAGCCTCAACGCCTCGTCGAAGTCGCCGGTAGCCTTCGCAACCAGCGCAAGATGGTCGTAGGCGACGGCGAGACTGTGCGCATTGTTCGCCTTCATGGCGACGTCGCGCGCCGCCTCGAAGTTGCGCCGCGCCTCGTCGTACTGCCCGAGCTGGAGGTGGCATGCCGCGATGGTGCCGAGGCACTTCCCGGACACGCGCGCGTCCTTTGCGCGCCGCGCCATCGCCAGGGCCTCGCGCGCCGTGGCCTGCGCTTCGGCGAAGCGGTCCAGGCGGTATTGGGCGTGCGCGGCGTGGGAGAGAACGAGCAGCCGGAGGTGGCGATCGTCGGCGACCCACTCGCAGGAGAGCGCCTCGCCCAGCATGGCGAGCGCCACCGCGGACAGCCCCCGATGGTCGCAGTAGGACGTGAGCGACGACAGGACCGCGGTGAGTCCGCGGGCCTCCTTCCGCGCAAGCGCCGACTGCCAGGCCGCGCGGCAGTTCTCGAAGTCGGCCTCCACCCGACACAGGTCGTCGCGTATGCCATGCGCGATCCCGGGTGCCGCCTGCGCCAGGAGCTGGAAGAAGTGATCGGCGTGGGCGCGCACCACGGTCTCGCGCGCCGACCCTTCGCCGAGCTTCGCCGCCGCGAGCTGCTGCACGAGCGGATGCAGGGAAAAGCGGTCGCCCTCCTTGCGCAGCAGCGACTTGTCGGCAAGGGCCGCGAGCACCGGCAGCGAGGCTCCGGTCACGGCCCGCACCGAGGCCAGGGTCGCGCCACCGTGGAACACCGAAAGACGCGCGAGTGCGTCCCGTTCCGCGGTGGACAGCAGGCGCCACGACTGCTCGAACACCACCTGCATGCTGGCGTGGCGCTGCGGCATCGCCGCGTCGGTTGCCTGCAACAGCTCGGTGCCCCGGCGGAGCTCGGCGGCGATGGCATCGCAGGACAGGAGGCGCGTCCACGCGGCCGCGAGAAGAAGCGCGAGCGGCAGTCCCTCCACAAGGCGGCAGATGTCGGCGATGGCATCCGCCTCCACGGCGGGCACCAGCGCGGGCTCGACCCTGCGGGCGGCGTTCACGAAGAGGCGCGCGGCGTCGAAAGCCTCGAGGCGGTCGGCGTCGTCGGCCTCCGGACAGGGCAGCCCGTCGAGGGGCAGCAGCCATTCGCTCGGGGTGGCGAGTCGCACGCGCGACGTGACGATGACGTGGATCCGGGGCGCCTCGGCAAGCCACCTCTCGACGATCGTGGCATCTGCCACGGCCTCCTCGAAATTGTCGAGGACCAGGAGCATGCGGCGCTCGCGCAGCAGGATCGCGATGTCCTCGGCGAGCTCTCGCTTGCCCGACGGCTTGATGCCGAGTGCCGCGGCCACGCGGCCCGCGACGTCCTCCGCCGTCGAGGCGCCTTCGAGCCCGACGAAGACCGATCCGTCCTCGTAAGACCGGCCGAGCTCCCGCTCCGCGTGCCCGGCGAGCCGCGTCTTGCCGGCCCCTCCCGGTCCCACCAGCGTCACGAGCCTGCAGGTGCCCTGCGAGAAGAGATCGCGAAGGCGCCGCATCTCGACCGTGCGACCGACGAAGTCGGGATCGCTGGCGGCCGGTTGCGGGAGGACTGGGCTCGCCGGAGGATGTGCCGAAAGCGACTCGTGGAAGGCCGCCAGGTCCGCGCTCGGTGCCAGTCCCAGGTCCTGCGAGAGACGGGCGGCAAACTCGCGATACGCATGGCGTGCCCGCGAGGTCTGCCCGGCCCGCGCGAGCCAGGCGAGATGCGAGCGCAGCGCCGCCTCGTCGAGCGGGTCCGCCGCGAGCAGCCGCCCCGAGAGGTCGACGCCCTCAACGGCGTCGATGTCCTCGTCGAGGCGGGCCAGCACCGCGCCCCGCCAGGCGACTCGCAGGCGCTCGCGCTCGAACGTCAGCCACTGCGTCCAGGCCTCGTTGGCGTCGTCGTCGAAGCCCGCGAGCAGTTCCCCCGTGCGTTGGGCGATCGCCTCCGCGAGGCGTCCCGCGGCAAGCGCGCGTTCGAACGCCGCAACGTCGGTCTCGACCTCGATGCGCAGCGCCCCGCCCTCCGAGGCAATGGCCGGGCTCCACTCGGCCCCCTGCAGCCGGAACAGCGTCTTGCGCAGATTGGTGTACGCGAGCTTGCTGGGGAGATCGGGCCAGAGGAGCGCCGCGAGCTCGGGGCGACCGATCCAGGCGCGCTTCATCGCGAGGTACGCGACGAGCTGCCCGCGGCGCTCGAAGGGCAGCGCCGTGGCCCGCGCGTGGACGGCGATGGAAGGCGACCCGAACAGGGATAGGCGGCCCGTCATGCGCGGGAGGATGCCCCGAACCGCGGCACGACCGCAAGGAACGCTGGTGCAACGCCCCCCTGCCTATCGTTCGTCCCGTCGTGCCGGCCCTTCCGGCCCGGCGCCAACCAACTTCAGGAGCCAATCATGAATCAAGCCATTGCAGCAACCGCGCGGCCCGATTTCGCCGCGATCAAGCAGAAGCAGCAGGCCACGTGGGCGAGCGGCGATTTCGCCGTCGTCGGCACCACGCTCCAGATCGTCGGCGAGTCGCTCGCGGAGGCGATCGACCTGCGCGCCGGCGAGCGTGTGCTCGACGTCGCGGCTGGCAACGGCAACGCGACCCTCGCGGCCGCGCGCCGCTTCGCGCAGGTGACGTCGACCGACTACGTCCCCGCCCTCCTCGACAAGGGGCGCGAGCGTGCCCGCGCCGAGGGGTTGCAGGTGCACTTCGAGGTCGCGGACGTCGAGAACCTGCCGTACGGCGACGCAACCTTCGACGTCGTGCTCTCGACCTACGGCTGCATGTTCGCGCCGGATCACGCGCGCACGGCGAGCGAGATGATGCGGGTCGTGCGTCCCGGCGGCCGCCTCGGCCTCGCGAACTGGACGCCCGGCGGCTTCATCGGGCGGCTGTTCAAGGTGATCGGTGCGCACCTCCCGCCGCCCGCGGGACTGCAGTCGCCCGCGCTGTGGGGCACGAGGGACCATCTCGCCACACTCTTTCCGCGGGCCGCGGACATCGCGTGCACGACGAAGTTCTTCAACTTCCGCTACCGCTCCGCCGCGCACTGGGTGCAGGTGTTCCGTGACTACTACGGGCCGACGCACAAGGCCTTCGCCGCACTCGACGCCACGCGCGCCGCGGCGCTCGAACGCGACATCGTGTCGCTGCTCGACGAGCTCAACGTGGGTGGTCCCGACGCGCTGGTGGTGCCGGGCGAGTACATCGAGGTCGTGATCGTGAAGGAGCAATCGTGAAGCGCCGGATCGAAGCTGCCTTCATGGCCCTCGCGCTCTCGGCGTGCGCCGGCACGCAGGTGATGCTGGTGCCGGCGGTGCTGCTGCCGCCCGCCGACCAGAAGCTCGCAATGACCGTCCATGCGAGCGGCGTGCAGGTGTACGAGTGCCGCGCGAACGCGAGCGGACGATTCGAGTGGACCTTCGTCGCCCCCGAGGCCGATCTGCTCGACGGCACGGGTGCGCGCGTGGGCACGCACGGCGCGGGACCGTACTGGCAGTGGAGGGACGGCAGCCGCGTAATCGGCACGGTAAAGGCACGCGCCGACGCCCCCGTGAAGGATGCCATTCCGTGGCTGCTGCTGTCGGCCAGCAACGGCGGCCACGAGGGCGCGTTGAGCAGGATCACGAGCATCCAGCGGGTCAACACCGCGGGCGGTGTTCCCCCGCCCACGGGATGCGGACCCGACGCGCGCAGCCAGCTCGCGCGCGTGGCGTACACGGCCGACTACCGGATGTTCACAGTGCAGTGAGGAAGGGGCGCGGGGCCGCTTGCGCGGCTCCCGCGCATTCAGTACGCGATGCCCACGCGGCGGTAGAGATGCCCGAGCAGCCATGCGGGCCCCACCAGCAGGAACTTGACGTCCTCGAAGAACGAGGGCTTCCTGCCCTCGATCCTGTGGCCGATGAGCTGGCCGATCCACGCGAGCACGAACACGACCGCGGCCGCCACCAGTGCGTGCGTGCCGAGCAGCGTGACCGGATAGACGAGCGCCGCGCTCACGCCGAGCATGCCGACGGCAATCGTCGGAGAAAGCCAGGCATAGAACGCCACCGAAAGCGCGATGAGCGCATACGCCGCAATTGGCGTCCATGACCACAGGAGCGCGATCACGCTCCACGTGATGAGCGGCACGCACACCCAGTGAATGGCCTTGTTGGTGGGATTGCGGTGCGACTCGCCGTAGCGTTCGAAGAGCTCGTCGATCTTGCGCACGGGTATCCTCCTGCGCTTTCGATCACGCGGGCTTCGCGCGCGGCAGCCATTGCCACACGAGGACTGCGGAAAAGCCGGAGAGCCCGATCCAGTCCGTCGCAGGTGCGGGGTAGATGAGCAGCAGCCCGCATGCGATCAGGATCCACTGCTCGACGCTCGTGCATGCCCGCAGCAGCCACTTCTGCACGCCGGCCGCCAGCGCCGCGATGCCCGCGATGGCGGTGAACGCAATCCACGCGACGTGCAGCCACGATGCGTCGGGCGGCACCTTGAGCAACAGGGCCACGCCCGCGGGGTCGAGCACGAACACGAACGGCACCACGAAAGCCGGCAGCGTGTACTTCCATGACTGCAGCGTCGTGAGATACGGATTGCCGCCGGTGATCGCCGCGGCGGCGAACGGCGACAGCGCGGTGGGCGGCGACACCTCGGAGAG
Organism: uncultured Alcaligenaceae bacterium; assembly: GCA_964543615.1. Taxonomy (GTDB): domain Bacteria; phylum Pseudomonadota; class Gammaproteobacteria; order Burkholderiales; family Casimicrobiaceae; genus VBCG01. The sequence goes on from CAZIZD010000036.1 coordinate 10,526, forward strand.
CACCGCGTAGTAGAAGATGAACATGTGCGCCGCGTAGTCCGGCACGCCGAGCTTGGTGAGCGCGGGCGCCGCGATCACCGCGCAGATGATGTAGCTCGCCGTCACGGGCACCGCGAGCCCGATGATCCAGACGATGAGCGCGGTGTAGAGCGCGGTCAGCGGCAGGCTGCCGCCCGCGTAGGCGATGACGATGGCGCTGAACTTGAGGCCGAGCCCGGTCTTGGCCACGACGCCGACGATGATGCCCGCAGCGGCGCACGTCGCGGCGACGTTGAGCATCTGCCCCGAGCCGTCCTTCAGCGCGGTGACGAGCTTCTTCATGCCCATCATCGTGTCGCGGCGCAGGAACGACGCGAGGTACGTGACGACCGTCGCGTAGAACACCGAGAGAATGGGGGAGAACCCCATCAGCATGAACACGACGATGGAGACGAGCGAGCCGAAGTGGAACCAGTAGCGCTTGGTGAGCTCGCCCAGGCGGAGCGCCGTCTCCGGCGTCACCTCGCGCATGCCGAACTTGCGCGCGTCGATCTCCACCATGAGGAACAGCGACAGGTAGTAGAGGATGGTCGGCACCGTCGCCATCAGCAGCACGTCGAGGTAGCTGATCTTCAGGAACTCGGCGATCAGGAACGCGGCCGCACCGAGCACCGGCGGCGAAATGATCGCGCCGAGGCCACCCGCCGCGAGCAGCCCTCCCGCGGCGTTCTTGCCGTAGCCTGCGCGCTCGAGCATGGGATAGGCCACCGATCCGATCGTGACGGTAGTCGCGACGCCCGAGCCGGAAGGACCGCCGAGCAGGAACGACGCGAGCACGACCGTACGGCCCGCGCCCGTGCGCCGTCCGCCCATCGCGGCAAAGCTCCAGTCGAGGAAGAACTTGCCCGCTCCCGACTGCGACAGGAACGCGCCGTAGATCGTGAAGAGAATGATGAGGGACGACGACACGTCGACGGCCGTGCCGAAGATGCCCTCCAGCGTCTGGTAGAGGAAGCCCGTCATGCTCGACACGTCGTAGCCGCGGTGCTGCCACTGCCCCGGGAGCCACGGGCCGACGAAGGCATACGCGAGGAAGAGGCACACCACGCACAGCATGATCCAGCCCGAAGTGCGCCGGCAGGCCTCGAGCACGAGCACGACGAACATCACGCCGAAGAAGACGTCGCGGTGCGTGGGCAGCGTATTGCGGTCCCAGATGTCGTCACCGCCGACGAGCAGGTAAGCGATGGTCGCCACGCCCATCAGCGCGCACACGACGTCCCACCACATGAGGCGGTTGCGGTAGCGCGCGGCAATGGGGAACAGCAGGAACACGAGCAGAAGCGTGAACCCGACGTGCACCGGACGCAGCACGAGCGCCGGGACGATGTCCACCGCCGCGTACAGGTGGAAGAGCGACATGGCGACGAGGAGCGTCGTCGTCAGCGCGCCGAGCCAGCCGCGGAAGCGGCTGACCGCCCCTTCGTCCTCCTCGATGTACTTCTCGGCCTGGGCGAGCCGCTCGTCGTCGATGAGGACGACGTCGTCGGAGTTGTCGGGGCCCTTCATAGCACAAAGACGGGGTCAGGCCGAAGGCTCTGACCCCGCTTCCATCAGAATTTTACGCCCTGTTCCTCGAAATACTTCTTCGCTCCGGGGTGATACGGAAGCGGCGAGCCGATCTTCTGCCACTTGAGGTCGATGTTCTGCGCCTCCTTGTGGACCGCGACGAGCTCGGGCTTCTTGTCCATCAGCGTCTTGACGATGTCGTAGGCCATCTTGTCGCTCATCTTGTCGCTCGCGACCAGGATGTTCCACACGTCGATGTTCTCGTTCGGCTTGTCCATGCCCTGGTAGGAGCCGGGCGCGATGCTCGCCTTCACGTACAGCGGGCCGTACTTCTTGTTCATCCCCTCGACCGCCTCGGCGTGGTCGATGAGCTTGATCTTCATGCCCGGCGCCGTGGCGAGGTCGGTGACCGCCGCCGTGGGAACGCCGCCCACCCAGAAGAACGCGTCGATCTTCCTGTCCTTGATCGCGTTGACCGACTCGGCGACGCCCAGGCGCTCCTGTTTGATGTCCTTGTGGCCGTCGATGCCCGCGGCCTCGAGGATGCGCATGGCCATGATCTCGGTGCCGCTGCCCGCCGAGCCCGTCGACACGCGCTTGCCCTTGAGGTCGGACAACTTGTTGATGCCCGTGCCTTCGACCGTGACCACGTGCATGCGGTTGGGATAGAGCACCATCAGGGTGCGCGGCTCGAACTTGGAGTCCTTGAACTTGTCCACGCCCTGCTTCGCGTCCCATGCCGCGTCGACCATCGTGAACGCGACCTCGGACTTGCCCGCGTTGAGGAGCTTCAGGTTGTCGACCGATCCGCCGGTCACCTCCGCGGTGGCCGAGAGGCCCGGGATGTACTTGGACAGTATGTTGGCCATGCCGCCGCCGAGCGGGTAGTAGACGCCGCCGGTGCCGCCCGTGGTGATCGAGATGCGCTGCCCTTGCTGGGCCGCGACGGGCGATGCCGCGGCAAGCGCAAACGCCGCGATCGCCGCACCGAGTCTCATTCGCTTCATGGTTCCTCCGAAAGTGCCTTTTTTGGCGGGCACGTGGCGCGAGAGTGTAGCGGATTACCGCGTCTTCAATGCCCTATCCCGCGCCACGCAGATCCGGCGGCACGGGCGGCCGGCGCGTGAGCGACGAGACGTGGACCGGAAACTTGCCGAGCTTGCGGTCGAGGAAGAACGTGCGCAGCGTGCGCGCGATGGTCCGGAACGCGAGCGTCTCCCAGGGGATCTCGGCCTCGTCGAAGAGCCTGACCTCGAGGCTCTCCTCGCCCGGTCCGAAGTCGAGGTCGGAGAGGGTGGCGCGGAACATCACATAGATCTGGTTGATGTGCGGCAGGCTGATCATCGTGTAGAGGCCCTGCACGTTCACGCGCGCATCGGCCTCCTCGCGCGTCTCGCGGACTGCGCCGTCGGTGACCGACTCCCCGTTTTCGAGAAAGCCCGCCGGCAGCGTCCAGAGCCCGTAGCGCGGCTCGATCGCCCGCTTGCACAGGAGCACCCGCCCCTGCCACTCGGGCAGGCACCCGACCACGACCTTGGGATTCTGGTAATGGATCGTTGCGCATTGCGCGCACACGTGACGCGGCAGCGTGTCGCCCTCGGGAACGCGGAACTCGAGACGGCTCGACCCGCAGGCGCTGCAATAGTTCATGCGGTCAGGGCCGGATGAAGTGCTCGCGGTAATACGCGAGCTCCTGGATCGACTCCATCACGTCGGCCAGCGCCTCGTGCTTGCCCTCCTTGGGGATGCCCTTCATCAGGTCGGGCTTCCAGCGGCGGACGAGCTCCTTCAGCGTGGAGACGTCGAGGTTGCGATAGTGGAACCATTCCTCGAGGCGCGGCATCCAGCGCGCGAGAAAGCGCCGGTCCTGGCAGATCGAGTTGCCGCACATAGGCGACATCCTGGCGCCCACGTGCTCGGCAAGGAAGGCGAGAGCTGCCGATTCCACCGCCGCCTCGTCGAGCGTCGAGGCCCGCACCTTCTCGATGAGCCCGCTCTTGCCGTGCGTGGCCTGGTTCCAGGAATCCATGCCCGCGAGCACGGTCTCCTCCTGGTGCACGACCCACACGGGTGCCTCGGCGACGGTGCGCAGCTCCGAGTCGGTGACCACGAGCGCGACCTCGATGATGCGGTCGCGCTCGGGCACGAGCCCGGTCATCTCCATGTCGATCCAGATCAGGTGGCCAGGGTCTTGCGGCATGGGGTGGGGTCGATGGCGTGGCGTAGAATGCGACCTCACATTCTCGCACGCCGCCCGCCCCGCAACCCATGTCCGCGCACGCCTTTGGAATCGTCTTCGCGGTGGCGCTCGCCACGTCGGTGGCCGTGCGCGTCTGGCTCGCCCTGCGCCAGGTTGCCTTCGTGCGAGCCCATCGCGACACGGTGCCCGCCGCATTCGCCGCGCGCATCGGCGTGTCGGCGCACCGGAAGGCCGCCGACTACACGGTCGCGAAGCAGCGGCTGTCGATGCTCAACATCGCGGTGGACGCGCTCCTGCTCGTGGCGATGACGCTGGGCGGGGGCCTCGCCGCGATCGTCGCCTGGACCGAGACGTTCGACGTGAGCCCGCTCTGGCGCGACGTCGCGATGTTCGCCGTGGCCGGCGCGATCTATGGCGCGGTCAACCTTCCGTTCTCGTGGTGGCACACGTTCCGCATCGAGGAGCGCTTCGGCTTCAACCGCATGACCATGCGGCTCTGGGTGTCCGACCTCGTCAAGGGCATCGCAGTCGCCACGGCGCTCGGACTCCCCTTGCTCGTCCTCGTGCTGTGGCTCATGCGCGTGGCCGGTCCGTTGTGGTGGCTGTGGGCGTGGGCCGCGTGGATGGGATTCCAGCTCCTCGTGCTGGTGCTCTATCCCACCGTGATCGCGCCGCTCTTCAACAAGTTCACGGTGATGGAGCCAAGCGTCGCGCGCGAGCGCATCGAGTCGCTGCTCGCACGCTGCGGCTTTCGCAGCGCGGGCCTCTTCGTCATGGACGGATCGAAGCGCTCGGGCCACGGCAACGCCTACTTCACGGGCTTCGGCAAAGCCAAGCGGATCGTGTTCTTCGACACGCTGCTCCTGCGCCTCAGTCCGGACGAGATCGAGGCGGTGCTCGCCCACGAGCTCGGCCATTTCAAGCTGCGCCACGTCATGAAGCGCATCGCGTGGTCCGCGGTGCTTTCGCTCGCGATCCTCGCGGTGCTCGCTTGGCTTGCGCGCGCACCCTGGTTCTACGAAGGCCTGGGCATCCCCGCCTCGATGCTCCCGGTGGCGATGGCGCGTCCCGGCGTGGCGCTCGAGCTCTTCCTGCTCGCGCTGCCCGTGTTCACGTTCGTGCTCGAGCCGTTGTCGTCGCACTACTCGCGCCGGCACGAGTTCGAGGCGGACGCATTCGCCACGCGCCACGCCTCACCCGCCGCGCTCGCGGCGGCACTCGTCAAGCTGTACGAGGACAACGCCGCCACGCTCACACCCGATCCCCTGCACTCGGCGTTCTACGATTCGCACCCGCCGGCCGCCCTGCGCATCGCGCGCATCGAGGCGCTGGCCCCGCGCGACCCGCCGCTCGCGCTCGCCGCGTGAATCCACGGTCGTTGCCGCCGTTGCTCGTGTCCGCGCTCATGGCCGCGCACATCCCCACTGCGCAGGCGCAGCAGCCCGCCGCGTTCGCGCACGGAGACGCGAAGGCGGGCAAGACGCTCGCCGATCGCGACTGCATCGCCTGCCACGCGCGCAAGTTCAATCCGCCTTCCGCCATCTACACCCGCGACGACCGCCGCGTGACCACGGCCTCGCAACTCATGGCGCAGGTGCAGCGCTGCAACGTCGAGCTCAACGCCGGTTACTTCCCCGAGGACGAGGAGAACGTGGCCGCCTTCCTCAACGACACCTTCTACAAGCTCAAATGAGCGCACGCGCGCAACTCACCACCGCCACCCTCGCACTCGCCTCCATGCACTGCCGCGCGGGGGCGCCGCGGCTCGCCGCGGACGAGCTCGCCGCGCACATGCCTTCGCTGCCGGGCTGGTCCGCCACCTCCGCGTCCATCGTCAAGGCGTTCGCGTTCGCCAACTATCACGAGACCATGGCGTTCGTGAACGCGCTCGCGTGGATCGCCCACAGCCAGGATCATCACCCCGACCTGACCGTGCACTACGGCAAGTGCATCGTGACGTTCGGCACGCACGACGCCGGCGGCATCACGCTGAACGACGTCATCTGCGCGGCCAAGACGGAGCGCCTGTTCGCCTAGGATCCACGTGCAGCCCCTGACCGGCCTCGTCGTCGCGGCGTACCGGCGCCACTACGACGTGGCGTTCGCGGACGGCGACACCCTCGCGTGCGTGCAGAAGGGCCGCTCGCTGCGGATCGCGGTAGGCGACCGCGTCAAGGTCGAGCCGGACTCCCGCGCCCGCGAAGGCGGCGTCATCACGGGGGTCGAGCCTCGCCGCAATCTGGTCTATCGATCCGACGCCTTCAAGGAAAAGCTGGTCGCCGCCAACGTGACGCAGATCGCGGCCGTGGTCGCCCCCGACATCGGCCTCGACGAGGACCTCATCAATCGCTGGATGATCGCGGCCGAGACCGCCGGATGCCGCTACGTCGTCTTCGCCAACAAGGACGACCTTCCGGGATACGAAAGACTGCGCGAGCGCCTCGTGCCCTACGAGGCGCTCGGCTACGCCGTGGTCCCCATGTGCGCGCAGCGCGACGCGGGGCCCGCACGCGCCTGGCTGGAGGGTCACCACACGGTGCTCGTCGGGCAATCGGGCATGGGCAAGTCCACCCTCATCAATGCGCTGGTGCCGCAGGCGCAGGCGCGCACGACGCAGGTGTCGGAGTCGCTGGGCGCCGGGCGCCACACGACCACGTCGACGACCCTTTACCCGCTCGACGAGGCATCGTGGATCGTCGACTCGCCGGGCATGAAGGTGTTCGGCCTCGCGCACGTCGCGCACGACGATCTTCCGCTGGCGTTCGTCGAGATGCGGCCGTTCCTGGGCCACTGCCGGTTTCGCAATTGCCGGCACGATGCCGAGCCGGGATGCGCCGTCACCGAAGCCGTCGCCAGCGGCGCCATCGCGCCCTATCGGTTGGCCCTGCTGCACACGCTGCGGCGCGAGGGCGGCGCCTAGCCCGCGAGGTTGGCGAGCGTCACGAGCAGGATCACGAGCAGCCACAGGACCAGCGCGCGCCACACGAGACCGACCGCCGACGGCAGCACGTCGGGCTCGACCGGATCGCCCACGCCAAGCTCGGGCCGAACGTCAGGATCGCCCGAGAGCGTAGGCAGCAGTCCCCCGAGCTGCACGCCGAGCGCGCCACCCCCCGCGGCCAGCAGCACGCCGATGGTGAGGCCGCCTTCCTGCTCGCTCCACCGCGAAGCCTGCGTGCGCCAGCAGGCCACCGCATCCTCGAAGTCGCCCACCACGGCGAATGAGATCGCGGTGAGGCGCACCGGCAGCCAGTCGAGCACGTGCAGCAGCATCTTCGCGGGAACTCCGAACTCGGCGCGCGCCTGCACGATGGGCGAAGGCTCCACCCCCGGCACGGGACCGCGCCACTCCTCGGCCAGCAGCACGGCCGCGCGATAGAGCACCGCGCCCGCCGGACCCGGCAGCACGACGAACCAGAAGACGACGCCGAAGACCTGGCGATACGCGTCGACGAGCCCGCGCTCGATTGCGAGGCGTGCGACTTCCTGGCTCGACAGGTCCGCCGCCGCCGATCCGCCGCGCCACGCCGCGAGCGCACGGCGCGCCGCGAGAAGGTCGTTGGCGGACAGCGCCGCGACTATCGCCGACAGTGCGTGACTGAACCGGCGAAAGCCCATGAGGAAATACAGCGCCGCGACGTTGACCACGAGGCCCAGCGCGGGATGCAGTGCATCTGCGATCCAGTACACCGCACCGGTGACGATCACCGGCGGCGCAACCGCCGCGAGCGCCGCGATCACGCCGTGCTGGCGCGTCCCGCCGTTGAGCTTGCGCTCGAGCATGCGCGCATAACGGACGAACGCCCGCTCCACCACGGCGCGCCAGTCGAACGCGCGCCATTGCTCGAGCCCCAGCGCGAGGATGATGGCGAGGAGGCTCAGGACTTGAGCTCCGGCCGGTCGCGGTATTGCTCGAGTGCCTCGGGATTGGCGAGCGCCTCGACGTTGCGCACCTCGCGGCCATGCACGACGTGGCGCACCGCGAGCTCGACGATCTTGCCGCTCTTGGTGCGCGGGATG
>CAZIZD010000037.1:0-18174 GCA_964543615.1 uncultured Alcaligenaceae bacterium
TCTTGAGGACGCGCGGATCCACCAGCGCGTAAGAGAGGTCGACCAGCAGGTTGATCAGCAGGTAGACGATCGCGAACACCAGCGTCATGCCCATGATCGCAGGCAGGTCGAGCGAGATCGCGCTCCTGAAGGTGTAACGCCCGAGGCCGGGCCACGAGAAGATGGCCTCGGTCATCACGGTGCCGGTGAGCAGGTTCGCATAGGCGAGGCCCGCGAGCGTGATCACGGGGATGAGCGCGTTGGGCAGCGCGTGCCCCACGATCACCGCGCGCTCGCGCAGGCCCTTGGCGCGCGCGACGCGCACGTAATCCTGGCCGAGCGTCTCGAGCATGCTCGCGCGCGTCATGCGCGTGATGAGGCCCAGTGTCGCCGCGCACAGCACGAGCGACGGAAGCACGAGGTGCGCCGCGCTCGAGCGGAACGTCTCCCAGTCGCCGGCGATGAGCGAGTCCATGAGGAAGAACCCTGTGACCGTGGGCGGCGGCAGGTCGATGGGGTCGAGCCGTCCGGGTCCCGGCGCGATCTGCAGCCAGCCGTAGAACATCGTGAGCGCGATGAAGGCGAGCCAGAACACGGGGGAGGACACGCCGATGAGCGAGACGAAGCGCGCGGCGTGGTCCACCCAGCTGTCGCGCTTGATTGCAGCGACGATGCCGAACGGAATGCCGATGGCGATCGACAGCACGAACGCGATGGTGCCGAGCTCGATCGTCGCGGGAGCGTATTGCAGGATGTCGGTCAGCACGGGCCGCTGCGTGCTGATCGACACGCCGAGGTCGCCCTGGAAGAGCCGCGTGAGGAAGATCCAGTACTGCTTCCACAAAGGCAGGTCGAGCCCCCACTTCGCGCGATACTCGGCGACGATCTCGGGCTTGGAAGCCGCGAGGTCGCCGAGCATCGCGATGATGGGATCGCCCGGCACCAGGCTCGTGATCAGGAAGACCACGAGCGTGGCGAACAGCGCAAGGCCGAACGCCGTCAGCAGACGGCTGGCGATGTAACGCAGCACGTTGACTTACGCAGGCTTGACGCCGCGCAGGTCGGCCTGCCAGCCGGCGGCGGTCAACGGGAAGTCCTTGATCGTCTTGCGCACGCCCACCTGGTAGATCGGCTGCAGCAGGACGATGAGGTTCGCCTCGTCGACCATCGCGATCTGGTACTGGCGCCACAGCTCGGCCTGCTTCTTCTGGTCGGGCTCCATCGCGGCCTGGTCCACCAGCTTGACCAGCGTCTCGGTGGGCTTCCAGTTGAGGCGCTTGGCCACGCGCTGCACGGTTGCCCAGCCCCACAGCGCATTCTCGACCGCCGGAGGATTCCAGTACGTCATCACGGCCTGCATCTTGCCGCCGTTGTAGAGCGTGCGGACATTGACCTGCGGCATCGGATTGAGCTTCATCTTGATGCCCACGCGCGCGAGGTCCGACTGGATTTTCTGCGCGATCACGTGATACGACGTGCCCGCGATCATGCTGTTCCCGTAGATGATCTCGAACTCGAAGCCGTCGGGCATGCCCGCCGCGGCGAGCGCCTTGCGCGCCTTGTCCAGGTCCTGTCGGAAGCCGATGTCCTTGGCGATCTCCTCGGTCGACCCCAGCGAGCCGACGGGGATGAAATTCGCGGGACGCGTCGCCGATCCCCCGAGTAGGCCGTCGCGAATGCCGTCGTAGTCGATGGCCCAGCCGATCGCCTGCCGCGCACTCTTGTTGGCGAGCGCCTTGTTGAGCTCCGGGCTGTGGGTGAGCGCCATGTAAACGAAGTCGAGGCTGATGTGGCGCGCGATCCACACGTTGCTGTCGGACTTGAGCGACGCGATCTGCTCGGGCAGCAGGTTAAAGGCCACGTCGATGTCGCCACGGCGCAGCGAAAGGAGTTGCGCCGCGCCGTCCTCGAAGTGCCGGATGACGATGCGCTGGAACGCCGGCTTGCCGTCCCAGTAGTTGGGGTTGGCGACGAGCTGGATCTGCGAGTTGCGCACCCACTGCCGCAACTGGTACGGCCCCGTGCCCGCGGAGTTCTGGTTGAGCCACTCCGTGGCCTTGTCCTTGGCCTTCGAATCGGTCGACGCATCGCCGCCGTGCTCCGTCACCACCTTGCTGTCCGTGACCACGAAGCTCGGCGCGGCGAGGATGGTGAGCAGCGGCTCGTTAGGGTTCTTGAGCATCACGTCGACCGTTCGGTCGTCCACGACGTTCACGCTCGTCACGTTGGCGAGGTACTGCGCCGACTGGTATTTGATGTGGCGCACGCGGTCGAGCGAGTACTTGACGTCGTGCGCGGTCATGGGGTTGCCGCTCGCGAACTTCACGTTGTCACGAAGCGTGAAGCGCCACCCCTGGCCGTCGGGCGTGCGCGCCCATTGGGTCGCGAGCCTCGGCTTGAGATTGATGTAGTCGCCCGGCGTCATCGTGATCAGCGTGTCGTAGCACGCCGACACCGTCATGGGGGGCGTGTAGTGCAGGTCGCGCACGGGGTCGAACTCGGTCGAATCGCTCGTGTCGATGCCGATCACGAGCGTGTCCTTGCGTCCCTGCGCGAGCGCCTGCACGGCCGGCAGTCCGGCGAGCGCCGCGTAGCCGCCGGCACCGAGGAGCCGCAACAGGTCCCTGCGGCTCAGCGAAATGATTCGATCTTCCATGCTCTCCTCCATTGTTGGGTGCCGGCCCGGTCTTGGCCGGGCCGTACGTCGTTATCGTGGGTGATGCGTGCGGTCAGGCCGCTACCGGCACCGTAGGCTCGCCTTCGATGATCGTGCGGTACATGACGCGCAGCTCCTTGGCCGTATCGTAGTCCGTCGCGGCGTGGAACACGCACCGGTTGTCCCACATGAGGACGTCGCGCGCGTGCCACTTGTGGCGATACAGGAAGCGCTCCTGCACCGCGAAGTCGATCAGGTAATCGAGGAGCGCCCGGCCCTCCTCGTCGGACATGCCCTCGACCTTCCACGCGTGACAGCCGCAGTAGAGCGCCTTCTTTCCCGTCGCAGGATGCGGGCGCGCGAGCGGATGACGCACCGGCGGCGCGCGCCGCTTCTCGTACTCGGTCGCGAGCGCGACGCCGCCCGTGGCGCGCGTGTGCTCGACGTTGTGGATCGCGTTGAGCTTGTCGACCTTGGCCCGCAGGTCCGGCGCCAGCGCCTCGTACGCCCTGACACCGTCGGCGAACAGCGTGTCCCCGCCCACAGAAGGAACCTCGAGGCCGTAAAGCAGCGTCGCCTTTGCGGGACGTGGCATGTACGAGCGGTCGGTGTGCCAGCGCTTGGCGGTGGGGTCCGGATGCTTGCCCGTGGGCTTGCCGTCCGGTCCCTTGTTCGACATCACGTTGATCTCCTGATAGTCGTCCGCGGCCGCGCCCGGCATGATGTGCTCGCCGAGCGGTCCCAGCTGGCGGCTGAAAGCGACGAGCTGGTCCTTGGTGAGAACCTGATCGCGGAAGCACAGCACCTTGTAGCGGTTGAGCGCGTCCTCGAACTTCGCGATTTCCGCATCGGTGTTCGGACGCGAGAGGTCCGCGCCGATCACCTCGGCGCCCATGACGTCGCCCAGCGGACGGATGACGATCTCACCGGCGCGCGCGCGCTCGGGTGAAGTTTCCGACGACGTTTGCACTGAAGTTGCCACTGAAGTTGCCATAACCTTGCCTCCTTGTTCGGCGCCGGATCGATCCGGCTTGTCACCGCTTGTTCCTGTCGCCGCCTATTCCTATCGCCGCTTATTCCTATTGCCGCCTATTCCTATCGCCGCTTGTTCCTTTTACTCCGGTTCCACGCGATTGCGCAGGATGCCGATGCGCGAGATCTCGACCTCGACCTCGTCGCCCGCCTTGAGCCACAGCGGCGGCGTGCGCGCAAACCCCACGCCTTCCGGCGTTCCGGTGACGATGACGTCGCCGGGCACGAGCTCGGTGACGCCCGACAGGTACGCCACGAGATACGGGATGTCGAAGATGAGCTCGCTCACCGACGCGTGCTGCACCTCGACACCGTTGAGCCTCGTCGAGAGGACGAGCTCGCGCGGATCGGGAATCTCGTCGGCCGTGGTCATCCAGGGACCGAACGCGCCGCTCGCGTGGAAGTTCTTGCCAATGGTAAGGCAGTGCTTGAACTGGAAGTCGCGGTAGCACGCCTCGTTGAAGCACGTGTATCCCGCGATGTGGGACAGCGCGCGCTCGCGCGGGATGTGGCGGCCCCCGGTGCCGATGACGAGCGCCAGCTCGCCTTCGTAATCGTAGTCGGTCGAAAGCTTCGACAACCGGATGGGCTGCCCGTGCCCGACCTGCGAGGACGCCATGCGCACGAACACGCTCGGATGCTCGAGCGGCTTGCCGCCGCTCTCGGCAACGTGCGCCTTGTAATTGCGCCCGATGCAGATGATCTTGTCGGCGTCCGTGATGGTCGGCAGGAAGGTGACGGACGCCATCGGCCGCTGTGCGCGCGCGCTCGCGAGTTCCTTGGCGATGGCCGGCAGCGCGCCCGCGGCGATGGCCGCGCGCAGCGTCGCGCCGTGGCGCGGCGCGAGATCGTATAGACCGTCGCCGACGACGGCGCCCCACGTGGACCGGCCGTCGGCGACGTAGCTTGCGAGCTTCATCGGGAAGTCACTTGGGCCGCAGCGCTTTCTTGCGCTTAAGCACCGCTTCGATGTCGTCGAGAGAGGCACGCCGCCTGATCGCGGCCGCAAGGTCGCGCTCGCACACCTCGACGTCTTCCAGCTGGTAGAGCACGTCGTCGACGCGCGTTTCCGGCACGACGATCACGCCGTCCTCGCATCCCACGACGACATCGCCAGGGCGCACCTGCGCGCCGCCGCAGAAGACCGGGACGTCGATGGCGACCGGCTCCATGTTGAGCGGCAGCCGCACCGCGGTGCCGCGCGCATAGACGGGCATCGCGAGGTCGGCCATGCCGGCGCTGTCCCTCACCGTGGAATCGGTGACGCACGCCGCGAGCCCGTGCATGTCGGCCCACGTCGCCATGTTGTCGCCCATCAGGTTCTCGACCGTGCCGCCGGTAGCGAACACGAGCACCTCGCCCGGGGAGATCGACGCGATCGTGCGGTACATGCTCTTGGTCCACTGGCCTTCACCGCGCTTGGGGCCGAACAGCAGCGTGCGCGCGGGACCGACCGCGCGGCGCAAGCCGGACTGCACGGGCCGCACGCCGTCCATCCATCCGGCGATGCCGAGCCGCATCATGCAATCGGAAATCATGCCCGCCTCGACGCTGCGCAGGCGATCCAGAGCCGCTTGACCGACCATTTCTTTCGCTCTCTTCCTAGGGGTGCAAGGTGTTGGAATGTACGGGGCGCACGCGCGCTTTAACAATCGGAATTTTTGAGGGAATGCGATAGGCCCGCACGATCATTCACTCATCGCGAGGCGGAACCCGAGTTCCACCCCTTCGGCGCGCGCGACGATTTGTGCACTGCGGTCGAGGTCGAACGGCACCGAAGCGGCGCCGGTCGAGACGATGTCGCCCTTGCGCAGCGTGATGCCTCGCTCCTCCGCGTGCTTGAGGAGCGCCGCGAGCGACGCCACCGGATCGGTGCGGTCGCCGCCGCGCGCGCCGCGCACTTTCTCCTTGCGGTCGACATCCACGATGATGCTGTTGACGAGGGCCTGCGCCTGCGAGGCCGAGATCGACGGCCCCATTACCAGCGCGCGGAAGCCCGAGTCGTCGGCGACGAAGCTCGGCCACCCGACGGCGCGGCGATCGAAGTAGCGCGCGCGCACCACCTCGCACGTGATGTGGATCGTCTCGACCGCCGTGATCGGCGCGGAGGGCACGGCGCCGGGCGGTATGTCGCGCGCAAGGGCGAACGCAATCTCGAACTCGATCGTGACCGGCGCGCGCGTGCGCAACTCGACCACCGCATCGGGCCCGAAGCAACGCGACGAGGTCACCCGCCCGATCAGGGGATGACCGAGACCGGAACGCTTCAAGGCATCGGCGCTTCCGACGCCGAGCTTCCAGCCGACGGTGGGATCGCCGAGCTTCGCCGCAACGAGGTCCTGCACGTCGTATCCCTCGCGCAACGTGTTCGGCCGCACCTCGGCGGGGAGCGCTTCCATCTGCGTGTCGTCGCGCCACGCGGCGGCAAGAATCTCCACCGCGGGCGCCGGATCGAACTCAGGCACGCGACGCCTCCGGCCGCGGATCGCGATACCGCACGCCCAGGAGCTCCTCGAAGACGCGGATCATGCCGCCCTTGTCCGACTCGCCGTGGCCGCGCAGCAGCGCCATCTGGTAGGTCGCCGCGGCGGCGCCGAGCACGGGCATGGGAATGCAGCTGCGCGCGCCGATCTCAGCCGCGCTCACCATGTCCTTGTACGCCTTGGCCATCGAATAGCCCTCGCCGAAGCGGTCGTCGAGGATGCGCGGCAGGAAGAACTCCGAGGCGTAGCTGCGGCCGGTGCCGCTGTTGACCACTTCGGCGACCTGGCGCGGATCGAGGCCCATCTTCACCGACATGGGCATGATCTCGGCGAGCGCCGCTGCGTTGATGTTGAACAGGAGCTGGTTCACGAGCTTGGTCAGCTGGCCGCTGCCCGCCGGTCCCATATACAGGATCGCGCTCGCGAAGTGCGCGATGAGCGGCTCCACCCGCAGGAACGCGTCGCGCTCGCCGCCGCACATGGCGGTGAGCGTTCCCGCCTCGGCGCGCGCCGGCATGCCCGTGATCGGCGCGTCGACGAAGGCGATGCCGCGCATGGCGAGCTCGCGCGCGATCTCCACCGCCGTCGCATGGGCAATCGTGCTCGTGTCGACGACCACCTCGACGCGCGATCCCAGTCCCGTGAGCGAAGCGTCCCCGAGCACGATCTCGCGCACGACGTCGCCGTTGGGCAGGCAGAGGAACACGATCTCGCACTGCGAAACTTCGGCGAGGTCCGTGGTCGTGCGCACGTCGGTGCCCTCGAACGGTGCGAGGCTCGAGGCGCGCGTCGCGCACACGGTAAGCGCGACGCCATGCCGGGCGAGGTTCCGCGCCATGGGACCGCCCATGCGGCCCAAGCCGACGAAGCCGACGCGCGTCAAAACGGATGCCATGGATTCATCGCGATCTATGCTACGTTAGGGTCGCACTCACCGAAAATACTTTGTTGTTATCCGCCGAATAGCGATTCCGTATGGACACCCGCGCCCTGCGCTACAGCCTCGCCATCGCGCGCTTCGGAAGCTTCACGCGTGCCGCGGAGTCGCTGCACGTCGCGCAACCCGCGCTCTCGGTTGCGATCAAGAAGCTGGAAGGCGAGCTCGGCGTGACGCTGTTCGTGCGCAAGGCGCATCGCGTCGAGCCCACGATCGAGGGCCGCATCCTGCTCGCGCGCGCGGAGCGCATCTTCAACGAAATGGACGCGGCGGTCAGCGAGATCGCCGACGCGGTCGAGCTGCGCACGGGCGTCATCCGGCTCGGCATGCCGCCGATGTTCGGCCTCGAATATTTTCCCAACGTAATCGCGCAGTTCCACGCGCAGCACCCGAAGATCTCGATCACCGTGCTCGAAGGCAGCGCCGACGAGGTCGGCGGCATGCTCGACGCGGGCGCGATCGACGTCGCGATGATCGAGTCGCGCCGCGTACGCCCGCAGTGGCGTTCGGTGCAGGTGGGCAAGGAGGAGATGGTGCTGTGCGTCGCGCCGGGTCATCCACTTGCGCAGCGCAAGTCCATCCCGGGCGGCGAGCTCGACGGACTGCCCATGGTGCTCTTCAACGGCAGCTTCATCCAGCGCGAGATCCTCGACAAGCTGTGCAAGCGCGGCGGCGCGCGGCCCCACGTGGTGATGCAGTCGAACTCGGTGCCGCTCATCCGGCGCGCGGCGGCCGACGGCCTCGGCGCGGCCACGCTCCTTCGCTCGATCGCGGGCGGCCCGCCGCCCCTGGTGGCCATCTCCTTCGAGCCGAAGGAGATCCTGCGCTTCTCGCTTTGCTGGCGCGACGAGGGGTATCTGTCGAAGGCGAACCGCGCGCTGGTGGATTTCGCCGTGAGGCTCGGCAAGGGCAAGTAACAGGAGGAGGATCCATGCAACATCGATGGCGCGCCGCGCTGGCGGCGCTTGCGTTGGCGGCTTTGTCGTTCGCGTGGCCCGCGCTGGCCGCGTACCCCGACCGTCCGATCACGCTGATCGTGCCGTTCCCGCCCGGAGGTGGGACTGATCTCTCGGCGCGGCTCATCGTCCCCTACATCGAGAAGTACCTGGGCGGCGACGCCAAGATCGTCGTGATCAACAAGGGTGGCGCGGGCGGCGACATCGGCGCCGCCGAGATCGCCAAGTCCAAGGCGGACGGCTACACGATCGGCTTCATGAACGTGCCCAACACGCTCATGAAGTCGCACGAGCGTCCAACGTCGTGGAACATCGGCAGCTTCGTGCCGATCGCCAACCTCGTCTACGATCCGGCCGTGTTCGCCGTCCGTCCCGACGGCAAGTACCAGACGCTCGCGGCGCTCGCGGCGGACGCGAAGAAGCGCCCCGGCGAGATTCCCGTCTCTTCCGCGGGCGCGGGCTCCAATACCCACCTCGATCTCATCGCGTTCGAGGATGCCGCCGGCATCAAGGTGCTGCACGTCCCGTACGAAGGGGGCGGACAGTCGCGCACCGCGCTCCTCGGCGGTCACGTCGAGATGGTCGCGAGCGCGCTCGGGGACGTTCAGCGGTTCATCGAGCAGGGGCAGCTCAAGGCGCTCGCGATCGGCAGCAAGACGCGATTTGCGCTGGCTCCTGGCATTCCCACGTTCATCGAGCAGGGATACAAGGTGGAGGGCGGCAGCTCGCGGGGCCTGGTGGCGCCGAAGGGCACGCCGCAGGAGTACATCGACGCGCTGGCGCAGGCCACCGAGAAGGCATTGAAGGACCCGGAACTCGTGAAAAAGGCGAACGAGATCGCGCTACCGCTCGAGTACATGAGCCCCGCGGCCTACGGCGCCTACCTCACGGCGTCGGACAAGGAGCTGGCCGCGCTGTGGAAGCGCAGCCCGTGGGTCAAGTGACATCGACAGGGAGAAGAACGTGACGGCGGCTGTCTACGAAAACGCGGCAAAGAAGAAGCTTCGCGCGGGCGAGCTCGTGCTGTGCATGGCGGTCAACCAGATGCGCAGCGCGGAGGTGCCGATGATCGCGGCCCGCTGCGGCTTCGACGCGATCTTCCTCGACCTCGAGCACAGCGCGACGTCGCTCGAGACGGCCGCTTCGATCTGCGTGGGTGCTCTCACCGCGGGCATCACGCCGATCGCGCGCGTGCCGTCGCACAATCCGTTCCACGCCGCGCGCATCCTCGACGCCGGCGCGCAGGGCGTGATGGTCCCGCACGTGGAGAATGCGGACGAGGCCCGCGCGATCGTACGCCACCTGCGCTTTCCGCCGAAGGGCATGCGCTCCGCTTACAGCACCGGTCCGTCGCTCGGCTACCGCGCGATCGGGCAAGGCGAGATCAACGTCTTCCTCAACGAGCAGGAGCTCGTCATCGCCATGCTGGAGACGCCGCAGGCCTGCGAGCGCGCGGACGAGATCGCCGCGGTCGACGGCATCGACATGGTGCACATCGGCGCGCTCGACGTCTCCAACGTGATGGGCGTTCCCGCGCAGTACAACGACCCGCGCATGCGCGCGCTGTTCGAGAACGTGGCGCGGGCCTGCAAGGCGCACGGCAAGTCGATGGGCGTGGGCGGCGCGCGCGGGGACCGCGAGATGCAGCGCTACCTCATCGGGCTCGGCGTGCGCTATCTCACCACCGGGTCGGACGTGGGCTATCTCATGGCGGCCGGCAAGGCGGACGTAGAGGCCATTCGCAAGATCGGGGGGTAACATAGCGGCCATGGATCGCAACGTTCACCTGCGCTACGGCCAGACCGGGCTCGACGTCCGGCTGCCCGCGGGCGCGCAGGCCACGGTCATCGGCAAGCGCCCGCTCCCCAAGCTCGCGGACCCGCATGCGGCCGTACGCGACGCGCTCGCGCATCCGGTGGGCGCGCCGCCCTATGCCGAGCTGGTGCGCGGACGCAAGAGCGCGTGCATCCTTGTCTGCGACATCACGCGGCCGGTCCCCAACGGACTGTTCCTGCGTCCGCTGATCGAAGGGCTCAGGGAGGCGGGAGTCCCGGCCGAGCGCATCACGGTGCTCGTGGCCACCGGCCTGCATCGCCCCAACGAGGGCGAGGAACTGGCCGAAGTCATCGGCGATCCGTGGGTGCTCGAGACCGTGAAGGTCGAGAACCACTTCGCGCGCGACGCCGCGGCGCACGTCGATTTTGGCTTCACCGAGAAGCGGCGCACACCGGTCAAGCTCGACCGCCGGTTCGTCGAAGCCGACCTGCGCATCGCCACCGGTCTGGTCGAGCCGCATTTCATGGCGGGCTGGTCGGGCGGACGCAAGGTGATCTCGCCGGGCATCGCGCACGAGGACACGATCCGCACGTTCCACAGCGCGCGTTTCATGGAAGACCCCGCCGCGATCCAGTGCAACCTCGAAGGCAACCCGCTGCACGAGGAGCAGCTCGCCATCGTGCGCATGCTGGGCGAGGTCTACGCGGTCAACACCGTGATCGACGACGACCGCGACATGGTCTACGTGAACTTCGGCGAGGTGATCACAAGCCACCTCGAAACCGTGCGCTTCGTCTCGGACACCATCCGCGTGCCGGTGGGGCGCCGCTTCAGGACCATCCTCACGTCGGCCGCGGGACATCCCCTCGACAAGACCTACTACCAGACCGTGAAGGGCATGGTCACGCCGCTCGACATCCTCGAGCCGGGCGGCACGCTGATCGTGGCGTCGGCATGCTCGGAGGGCTTCGGCTCGCACGAGTTCCGCGAGGCGCAGCGCAGGCTCTGCACCCTGGGGCCCGAAGCGTTCCTCGCGTCGATCCTTCCGAAGCAGTTCGCCGACATCGACGAGTGGCAGACCGAGATGCAGCTCAAGCCGATGCGCGCGGGACACGTCAAGCTCTACACCACCGGCCTGCAGGGCGAGGATCGCACGCTCACCGGCGTGGACACGGTGTCCTCGCTCGAGACCGCGCTTGCCGACGCCCTTGCGGCCGCGGGCGATGACGCGCTCGCCGTGATTCCCGAAGGTCCCTATGTCGTCCCCGTGGTCGCCTGACGGCCACGCGCTGTCGATCCACCTCGATCTCGTCGGCGGCATCGCCGGCGACATGTTCACGGCGGCGATGGTCGACGCGCTGCCGTTCCTCGAGCCGATCGTGCTCGACGCGCTCTTGAAGGTGCGACCGGGCAACGCGCCGATGCCTGCGTTCCCGCGCGCGGCCAGCGCGGGCATCGCCGCGCGCCGCTTCGGGTTCGAGTCGAAGTATCGCGTCGCGGGCGGCGACGACGCCGGGCGCGGGACTTCGTACGTCGAACTTCGCCGCTTGCTCGAAGAGGCGCCTCTCGATGCGGCCACGCGCACGCACGCGCTCGCCCTGCTCGCGCTGCTCGGCGACGCCGAGGCCAAGGTCCACGGCACGCCGATCGACCAGGTGCACTTCCACGAGCTCGCCGACTGGGATTCGCTCATGGACATCGTCGCGGCGGGCGCCATCGCCGCGCGACTGTCGGGTGCGGCGTGGACCTGTTCCGCATTGCCGCTCGGCGGGGGGCGGGTCAAGACCGCGCATGGGGCATTGCCGGTGCCTGCGCCCGCGACGAGCGCGCTGCTCGAAGGCTATCCGTGGCGCGACGACGGCATCGACGGTGAGCGCGTCACGCCCACCGGCGCTGCGATCGTGCGGCACCTGGTCGCGCCCGACAGTGCGGATCGGCGCTGCGCGGGAGGACGGCTCGGCGCAATCGGCAGCGGTGCGGGCACGCGTTCGCTCGGCGCCACGCCCAACATCGTGCGGGCACTCGTGTTCGAGCGCATCGATGCGGGCACGGCCATCGATGCCGACGCCGATTTCGTCACGAGCCTCGAGTTCGACGTCGACGACATGACCGGCGAGGAGATCGCACTCGCAGGCGACCGCCTGCGCGCCATCGAAGGCGTCCTCGACGTCTCCATCGGCACGCGATTCGGAAAGAAAGGACGCCCGCTCTCGGACTTCCGCGTGCTCGTGCATCCTGCGCACGCCAACGCCGCCATGCACGCGTGCTTCACGGAGACCTCCACACTCGGCGTACGCGTGCGCGACGACCGCCGCCAGGTACTTCGCCGCCGCGACGTCCTGTCCGGCGCAGTGACCGTGAAGGTCGCCGAGAGACCCGGCGGCACGCGCACCGGCAAGGCCGCGCACGACGACGTCGCGGACAACTCGAGTCTCGACGCACGCCGGCAGGCGCGCGCCACCGCGGAAACCCGCGCGCTGGACGATGGCCAATCATGACGTTGCGCGATCGCATCGTCGCGGCACTCGACCGCCATCCGCGTCTCGCCATCGCCGTGAGCGGCGGAGTGGACTCGATGACGCTCGCGCACGTCGCAGCGCGCGATTCTCGTGCGCACGTCACGATGTATCACGCGGCCAGTCCCGCCGTGCCCGCGTCCGCCAGGGCACGCGTGGAGGAACACGCCGCGCGCTTCGGATGGCGCCTCGAGGTGATCGATGCTGGCGAGCTGGCCGACGATCGCTATCGCGCCAATCCCGTCGACCGCTGCTACTACTGCAAGACCAACCTGTACGACCGCATCGCGGGCGTGACCGGCGACCCCATCGCGTCGGGCACCAACCGTGACGACCTCTCCGATTACCGGCCGGGGCTGCGCGCCGCGCGCGAGCACGACGTCGTGCATCCATACGTCGAAGCCGGCGCCAGCAAGCGCGACGTGTACGAGCTTGCGCAATCGCTCGGACTCACCGATCTCGCGCGCCTGCCCGCGCAGCCCTGTCTTTCGAGTCGTGTGGAAACGGGCATCGCCATCGACCCCGCGGATCTCGCCTTCATCGACCTGGTCGAGGCCCGCCTCGCGACGTCGCTCGGAACGGACGCGGTCGTGCGCTGCCGCGTGACGCATCGCGGCATCGTGGTCGAGGTGGGCGATGCGTCGCGCGAAGGCGAGGCGCGCGCCATAGCGATGCATGCGTGCAGCGAGACCGGCCGTGCGTTTGCCGGCGTGCGTGCGTACGTGCGCGGCGCAGCGTTCCTGCATGAGCGCAAGACCGCATGAGGACCCTCGAGTGAGCGAATTCCGCATGGATTGGGACCGCATCGCGCGCACCGGCACGTCCGAGGCCGTGCTGTGCGACGGCAAGTCGGTGCGGCAGGTCGACGCCATCGTCGAGCACGCGAAAGCCGGCAACCGGCGCCTGCTGCTCACGCGGCTCGCGCCCGCGCAGTTCGAAGCGCTGTCGTTGCGCAGCGACCTCGACTACGACGACGTCTCGCGCACCGCGGTGCTGGGCCCCCTGCCCTACCCGGTCAACACCGGCCGCGTCGCCATCGTGTGCGGCGGAACGTCCGACGTGCCGGTCGCGCGCGAAGCCGCGCGCACGCTCGCCTTCGAGGGCGAAGGCAGCGCGCAGTTCGTCGACGTGGGTGTGGCGGGCCTGTGGCGTCTCATGGAACACCTCGACGATATCCGCGCGCATCGCGTGATCATCGCGGTGGCCGGCATGGAGGGCGCGATCTTCAGCGTGCTCACCGGCCTCGTGTCGAGCGCGGTGATCGCGGTGCCCACGTCGGTGGGCTATGGCGTTGCGGCGGGCGGCCATGCGGCGCTCAACTCGGCGCTCGCAAGCTGCGCCTCGGGACTCGCGGTGGTCAACATCGACAACGGCTTTGGCGCGGCGCACGTGGCGCTGCGGATGCTCGCCCCTGGGCGCCACCAGATCGTTGACGAGAGCGCCGCAGCATCCGCCGGAACGGCGCCGCGTTGATGTTCACGATCGGGCATTCGACCCGCCCCGCCGACGTCTTCGTCGGCCTGCTGCGCGCGCATGGCGTCGCGGCGCTGGTCGACGTGCGCACGATTCCGAAGTCCCGCCACAATCCGCAGTTCAACAGCGAAGCGCTCGCGAAGACCCTCGCCGCGAACGGCATCGCATACACGCATGCGCCGGAGCTCGGCGGGTTGCGCAAGCCCAGGCGCGATTCGATCAACCTCGGGTGGCGCAACGAGTCGTTCCGCGGCTACGCGGACTACATGCAGACGCCGGCGTTCGATGCGGCCATCGATGCGCTCGTGGCGCAGTCGGAGCGTCAGCCCACCGCGATCATGTGCGCGGAGGCGGTGCCGTGGCGGTGCCACCGCTCGCTCGTCGCCGACGCCCTCCTTGCGCGCGGCATCGAGGCACGGGAGATCGTGAGCGAAACCAGGACGACGCCCCACAGTCTTACATCCTTCGCGAAGATGGACGGCATCCACGTGACTTACCCCGCGACCGGATCGCTGATCTGAATGGACCCGGGCGCCGGGCAAGACCAGCACGAGACTGCGGCTACACTCCGCGCCGAGAAGCGCCTTCCCAACCGGAACCAGACCATGCGCACCACGACAATCGCCTCCACCCTCGCATCCGCCCTCTCCCTCCTCCTCGGCGCCGCCGCACACGCAGCACCGCTTCCCGCGCCCGCCGTGGATATTCCGCGCGCATCCGCGCCCGGCACGCAGATCGCCGTGTTCGCGGGCGGCTGCTTCTGGGGAGTCGAGGCAGTGTTCCGCCACGTGAAGGGCGTGCAGAGCGCGGTGTCGGGCTACGCGGGCGGACGCACGAAGAATCCCTCGTACGAGGACGTGACCACCGGCATGACCGGCCACGCCGAGTCGGTCGAGGTCAAGTTCGACCCGTCGCAGGTGACGTACGGCGAGCTCCTGCGCATCTTCATGTCGGTCGCGCACGACCCCACCGAGCTCAACCGCCAGGGCCCGGACATCGGCACGCAGTACCGCTCGGCCATCTACTTCGTCGGCGACGAGCAGAAGAAGGTCGCGCAGGCCTACGTCGCGCAGCTCGACGCCGCGCGCGCGTACAAGAGCAAGATCGTCACCGAGTTGGCACCCCTCGCGGTGTTCTATCCCGCGGAGCCGTATCACCAGGACTATCTGGCGCGGCACCCGACGCAGCCCTACATCGTCTACAACGACCTGCCCAAGCTCGAGGCGCTCAAGAAGGAGTATCCGTCGATGACGCGCACGCAGCCGATACGTGGCACGACGGTGGCGAGCAAGTAGCGGTACGTCAGGCGCCGAAGTCGAGCGGCAGGCCGACGTAATTCTCGGCGATCGTGCGCATGGCAGGCTCCGAGTGCTCGATGTAGTCGAGCTCGGCCTCGCGCAACTTGCGCGCGATGGGGTCGTCCTCGGGAAACGTGTGCATCAGCGAGGTGAACCACCACGAGAAGCGCTCGGCGCGCCAGATGCGTGCCAGCGCGCGGCCTGAATAGCCGTCGAGGCCCGCGTCGCTCTTCTCGAGGTAATGCTCGACCAGCGCATCCGCGAGCAGCTTCACGTCGGTCGCCGCGAGATTGAGTCCCTTGGCCCCCGTGGGCGGCACGATGTGTCCCGCGTCGCCCGCCAGGAACAGCCGCCCGAAGCGCAGCGGCTCGCACACGAAGCTGCGCAGGGGCGCGATGCTCTTCTCGATCGATGACCCGGTGACGAGCGCGGCACGCCCCGCGTCGTCGAGGCGCAGCGCGAGCTCGCCCCAGAAGGCGTCGTCGCTCCAGTCCTCCACGCGATCGGCGAGCGGCACTTGCAGGTAGTAGCGGCTTCGCGTGCGGCTGCGCATCGAGCAGAGAGCGAATCCGCGCGCACTGTTGACGTAGATGAGCTCGTCGTTGACGGGTGGCGTGTCGGAAAGCAGTCCCAGCCACCCGAACGGATAGACCTTCTCGTATTCCGCGATCGCATCGCGCGGCACGCTCGCGCGGCACACGCCGTGGAAGCCGTCGCAGCCCGCGATGAAGTCGGCCTCGAGGGTGCGCTTCACCCCGCCGTCGACATACGTCACCGTGGGGCGCGCGCCATCGAAGCCGTGGATCGCAACGTCGCGCGCTTCGTAGACGGTGGGCAGCCCCGCGGCCGCGCGTGCCGCCATGAGGTCACGCGTCACCTCGGTCTGGCCGTAGACGATGACTCGCCTGCCGCCCGTGAGGCCCGCAAGATCGATGCGATGACGGCGCTCGCCCCACAGCATCTCGAAGCCCTCGTGGACCAGGCCCTCGCGATGCATGCGCTCGCCGACGCCGACCTCGTCGAGGACGTCGGCCGTCACCTGCTCGAGGACCCCGGCGCGAATGCGGCCGAGCACGTAGTCGCCGCTCTGCCGTTCGAGGATCACGGCATCGATGCCCGCACGATGCAGCAGCTGGCCGAGCAGCAGGCCCGAGGGCCCTGCACCGACGATCGCGACCTGCGTGCGTGCGACATCATTCATGCGTTGTCATCCTCGGTGCATGCGGAGGCGAACGTTGTCTCGCAACAGCCGGGCCGGTGTCAAATGCAGGCCCGCAGGCCGTCTGGAGAGGAGAGTTGCGTAGGATGGGTGGTCATGGTCTAATGCCATCCGCAGACCATCCATATGGATGGTAAATGGCAGATGGAAGTTGATAGGAGAGTCCATGGCGCAGGAAGCGACCGACGTTCGCAGGATCGGCGAGACCGAGAAGCTCACCATCAACCTCGGCGTGGTGGACCTGGGCCAGATCGACCTCCTCGTGCAGGAGGGCTTCTATTCGAACCGCACCGACCTCATCCGCACGGCCATCCGCAACCAGCTCTCGACACATGCGGATGAACTGCGGCGCACCGTCGCGCGGCGAACGCTCGTGCTCGGCCTGCAGATCTTCACGCGAAGCGACCTCGAGCGCGTCAAGGCCGCGGGGGAAACGTTGCGGATCCAGGTATTGGGACTTGCGCGCATTGCCGACGACGTGTCGCCGGAGCTTGCGCGTGCCGTCATCGAATCTGTCGAGGTCCTCGGTGCATTCCAGGCCAGTGCGGCGGTGCGCCGCGCGCTGGCGGACCGGATGCGCTGAGGCGCCTTTTCTCACTCTCTTGAAAGTGAATCTTGAAAGACTTTGCACGCGGGTCCGATCCATCGGCACCCAAGGTTGACATGAGCAGCATCTCCGAAACGATACGGCGGGCGCTGGCTTCCGCGGGTCTCGGCGGGCAGTCCGCATTGAGCAGGCAGATCACCGAGACCATCGACCAATCGCTCACCAAGGCGGGGCTGATGCGCCCGCGCGAGACTCGACACGACGATGAGTCGGTCATCGAAGGCACGGCCCGCGAGGTGAGAACTTCGATCGACATTCCTGCGCAGGCACGCGCTGCGAACGATCCGGCCATCGCGGCGCCTCACGCGGAAATCGCGCGGCCCGGCACATTCGCGACCTCGACCTTCACGTGCGCGGCGGGAACGCGCACCTACAAGATCTACTTGCCGGCGTGCCACGCCGACGCAGGTCGCGCGCGGATGCCGCTCGTCGTCATGCTGCACGGTTGCACGCAGTCGCCCGAGGACTTCGCCGCCGGCACGCGCATGAACGCGCTCGCGGACCAGCATGGATTCGTCGTGGTGTACCCCGCGCAATGCGCTACCGCGAATGCGTCGAGGTGCTGGAACTGGTTTCGCGCGGAGGATCAGGCGCGCGACCGGGGCGAGCCGGCGATCGTCGCCGGAATCGCGCGCGAGGTGGCATCGCTTCATGGCCTCGACACGAAGCGCATCTTCGTCGCCGGCATGTCCGCCGGAGCGGCGATGGCGGTCATCCTGGGGGCCACCTACCCGGATCTCTTCGCCGCAGTGGGCGCGCATTCCGGATTGCCGTATCGCGCCGCGCACGACATGCCCTCCGCGTTTGGCGCGATGAAGGGCCGCACGAGCCATGCGGCCGCCACGACGCCGATGGTGCCCACGATCGTCTTCCACGGAGACGCCGACCCGACCGTGAAGGCGTCCAACGGCGAAGCCATCGTCCGGCATGCAGTGCGTCACCAAGACGACGGGGCCGGCGTCCGTTACGACGTGGAATCGGGCGTCACACCCGCGGGCACGACCTACGAGCGGTCGACCTATGTCGATGCGGCCGGTCGCATCGTCGCCGAGCAATGGGTTCTGCACGGCGCGGCACACGCGTGGTCGGGCGGAAGTGCAGCGGGTTCTTACACCGATGCGCGCGGTCCCGACGCGTCGGCCGAGATGGTCCGCTTTTTCCTGTCGCAAGGCCGACTGGACGACGGATGAGTGGTCTGAGAGATAGGTTACGGAACGTACCGGACACATAGGTAACACTTTC
>CAZIZD010000038.1:0-18162 GCA_964543615.1 uncultured Alcaligenaceae bacterium
TCGTGTTCGGCACGGAGATGTCGGGACTGTCGAACGAAGAGCTGGCGCAGTGCGGAATTGCGGCGACGATCCCCGCCAATCCGGATTACGGATCGCTCAACGTCGCGGCGGCGGTGCAGGTGGCGGCGTACGAGCTGCGCATGGCGGCGGGTGCGTCGGAGGTTTGGCGCGCTCCGCGCTTCGCGCCCGCCACGCACGACGAGATCGAATCGCTGTATGCGCACGCCGGACGCACGCTCGCGGGCATGCGCTTCCTCGATCCCGGCCGGCCCAGGCTTCTCATGCCGCGCCTGCGGCGTCTCTTCGGCCGCGCCGGCCTCGAGCGCGAGGAGGTGAACATCCTGCGCGGCATCCTGGCCCGCATCGACCAGCTCCTGGGAAGATAGGGTCGGGCAATCAGGGTCAGGTTCACACTGCATCAGCCCGAAACAGGGCTTTGCAATCTCGAATCTGAACCTATTTTCGGAGGCGCGCGAGGAGCAGCGCGACGACCCCGGCGGCCATCACGAGCAGGCACACGTGGATCGCGCTGCGGCTCACCGCATAGCCGACGCTCGACCAGCAGAGGTAGCCGCACACGGCAACGAAGATCGCGGGCGTGAGGGGATAGAGCGGCACGCGGAACGGCCGCGCGCGATCGCGATCCTTCGCGCGCAGCACGAAGAGCGCAACGCCCACGAGCGTGAGGAATCCCCAGAACACCGGCGCGGTGAACTCGACCATCGCCTCGAAGCCGTCCTTTTGCGCGGCGCCGAACGCTACCAGCGCAAGTGCGATCGCGCTTTGCACGAGGTGCGCGCGTACCGGCACGCCGCGCGCCGCGTTCCACCCGCCAATGATGCGCAGCGATGCCCAGTCGCCGGACAGCGCGTAGTTGGTCCGCGCGCCGACCAGCATCGTGGCGTTGATCGAGGTGAGCGTCGCCACTGCCACGAAACCCGCGAGCACGCCACCCGCAACCGTGCCGAACGCCCGCGCGACGACGTCCGCCGGAGCGGCCTTGCTCTTCGCGAGATCGGCGAAGCCGAGGCCCGCGAGCAGCGCGGCGTTGACCGCGACGTAGAGCACCGTGAGGATCGCGATGCTGACCACGAGCGTGCCCACGATCGCGCGATGGCCGCCGCGCACCTCCGCCGAGAGATACGCGGCCTCGTTCCAGCCGCCGTAAGTCAGGAGCACGAACACCATCGCGAGACCCATCAGTCCGATCGGCGGCGTCGACGCGAAATACACGGGCGCAGGCCCCGATGGCGTGGCGAACATCCCGGCGGCAATCACCAGCACGAGGCCGGCCACCTCGGCCACCGTCAGCCAGTTCTGCGTGCGCGCGGAGGCCTCGAGGCTCACGAGGTTGACGAGGGTGAGCGCGATCACGACGATCGCCGCCCACATCGCGGCGGAATACGGGCCGAGGTTCACGACGCGCGAGAGGTAATCGCCGAACACGAACGCGAGCAACGCGATCGACCCCGTGTTGATCACCGTCGCGCGCGCCCATGCATAGAGGAAGCTCACGTTGCGCCCGAACGCGCGCGTGAGGAAGTGATAGTCGCCGCCGGTGTGCGGATAGGTGGAGGCGAGCTCCGCGTAGCAGAGCGCGCCGATGAGCGACACCACGCCGCCGGCGACCCACATCGCGAGCATCCACCCCGCGTCGCCGGTGACGCCGGCGACCATGGGCGGCGTGCGGTAGATGCCCGCGCCGATCACGATGCCGACGATGATGGCGACGGCGTCCCTTGCGCGCAGCAACGCGCGTGGTGCTTGCGAAGTGGGGTCGTTCAAGGCGCTTTCCGGGGGACGACGTAGAGGTAGAGGGCGGTGCTGCGGCGGCCCGTGTAGTCGGCCTTCTCCGGCACGTCGAGCGCGACCACGCGCTCGGCCTGCCAGCCGCGCAGCGGATAGTCGTGCGACACCACGCGTGTGCCCGGCGCGAGCTCCGCGGCGAGCTTGCGTTCGAGCCGGTCCATCGCGATGGGCAGGAGATAGATCGTGACTACCGTGGCTTCCCTGACGTCGGTCGCGAAAAGGTCGCGCACGTAGAACTTCGCGCGGTCCGCCACGCCGTCTTCGGCGGCCTTGCGATTCGCGTAGTCGACGAGCGACGCGTCGATGTCGACGCCGAAGCCGCGCCGCGCGCCGAAGTCACGGACCGCCGCGATGACGAGGCGGCCGTCGCCCGAGCCCAGGTCGACCACCACGTCGGACGGCCCGGTGGCCGCGAGCTTGAGCATCTCGTGCACCACCGTCATCGGCGTGGTCGCGAACGGCGCGATCGGGACCGCATCGTCCGCATGGGCGACGGGTGCGGCGCAGGCGATCGCCAGCACGCAGCACGCGCGCACGACAATCCCGGAGGTTATGCTTGCGATCCTCATGACGTTTCGCGCGAGAGTGTAATGGAGCGTGCGATGGAGCGTGCGACGGAACGTGCGGCCGAGACCGCGGTGCCCGCCGTTGCGCCTGCCGCAGTGTGCCGGAACTGCGGCGCGCAAGCGCCGGGCAACTTCTGTCCGGAGTGCGGGCAGGAGACGCGCATCGCGCTGCCCACGTTCCCCGCCTTCATGCGCGAGGCCGCGGGACGCTATGTCGCGCTCGATGGAAGGCTGGGACGCACGCTTGCCGCGCTCGTCGCGCGCCCCGGCTTCCTCACCCTCGAGTACTTCGCGGGAAGGCGCAAGCGTTACATCCGTCCCGCGCGCCTGTTCCTCGTGCTCTACCTCCTGCTGTTCGCGGTGATCGGGCTCATGCAGTCGCCGCTCGACGTCAAGGACGGGGTCGTGCAGATCGGTCCCGACCCGGAAGCGGGTGCGCCGCCGGCGGCCGCCCAAGGCGCGAAGGGTGCCGCGAAGAGCCCGCCGAAGGACGCAATGGCAGCAGGGACGAAGAGCAAACCGCCGTCGGACAAGGGGAGCGCGCCGGTGCCCAAGATGGCGATCGTCGACAGCGAGGACGGAGAGACGCTCTTCGGGCTCGACAAGGACATGAACCTCGCCTTGCGCTGGAACGGGCAGGACGTCCCGCTGCCGCCGCAGCTCGTGAAGCGATGGGATCACTTCCGCGCCTTGCCCCAGGACGAGAAAGCCGAGCGCATCTACGCGGGCATGCTGCGATTCGGACCCTACGCGGTCGTTGCGCTGCTGCCGGCGTTCGCCTTGCTCCTGAAGCTTGCCTACCTCGGCCGCGGGAAGCGCTACCCGGGCCGGCCGCAGCGCTATGCCGAGCACCTCGTGTATGCCGCGCATCTGCACGCGTTCGCGGCGATCGTGCTGCTCGTCATCGTCCTTGTGCCCTTCGACCCTCTTCGCTTCGGGCTCTTTGCATGGATCGTGTTCTACGTCATGCGCGCGCGACAGCGGGTGTATCGCGGGCGCTGGTGGGCCGGCCTCATCCGCGCCTTCCTGATCGCCATCGTCTACACCGTCCTCATGGGATTGGCGATGGCGGCCTTGCTCGTCGCGGCCGTGATGCTGCGCTGAGGTGTCTGCCCCGGTGCGTAATAGTTGAGTAAAATAATCGGACAAGAGCGAGGATAATCACGCCATGTTCGATCGCCTGCGCGAAGACATCGCCGTCGTGTTCGACCGCGATCCCGCGGCACGCAGCCGCTGGGAAGTGCTCACGTGCTATCCGGGCCTGCACGCGCTCGTATGGCACCGTTGGGTGTCGAGCCGCGCGTGGAAGGCGGGTTTTCGCTGGCTCGGCCGCTGGCTCGCCCACTGGGGCCGATTCCTCACCGGCATCGAGATCCATCCGGGCGCGACCATCGGCCGGCGCGTCTTCATCGACCACGGGATGGGCATCGTCATCGGCGAGACCGCCGAGATCGGCGACGACTGCACGCTCTACCACGGGGTCACGCTCGGCGGCACGTCGTGGAACAAGGGCAAGCGGCATCCGACGCTCGGGCGGGGCGTGGTGATCGGCGCCGGCGCCAAGGTCCTGGGCCCGATCCTGATCGGCGACGGGGCCAAGATCGGCTCCAATGCCGTGGTGGTGCGTGACGTTCCGCCCGAGGCCACTGCCGTGGGCATCCCCGCGCGCATCGTCAACCGCGAGGACCAGGAGCGGCGCGAGGCGCAGGCCGCCAAGATGGGCTTCTCGGCCTACGCGATCGCTGCGGACATGAACGATCCCATGGTGCAGGCAATCCACCAGCTCCTCGATCACACGCAGGCCATCGACGAGCGGATGAACCGGCTTGTGGCCCAGCTGCAGCAGGACGGCGTGGACTGCGGCGATGCCCAGGCGGTCGCCGAAGCCTTCGACCCCAAGCCGATCAACAAGATGCTTGAGTGAACTAGTCGGACTTTTAGTTGACTAAAACGATTGGGAATAGGACAATGCGCTTTGTCCAAGACAAGCAGCCGGCAATCCCGGTCTCGCCTCTTCGGACGCGCCCCCATCGAGAGGAACTCACATGCGCCTGACGACGAAGGGCCGGTTTGCGGTGACCGCCATGCTGGACGTGACCATGCAGGGCGGTCGCGGTCCGGTGACGCTCGCCGCCGTTTCCGCGCGCCAGCGGATCTCGCTTTCCTACCTGGAGCAGCTTTTCGGCAAGCTCCGGCGCTCCGGGCTGGTGGAGAGCGTGCGCGGGCCCGGCGGCGGCTACAACCTCGCCAAGCCGCCGGAGGACGTCTCCGTGGCCGACATCATCACGGCAGTCGACGAGCCGATCGACGCCACGCAGTGCGGCGGCCGCGAGAACTGCCAGGACGACCGCCGCTGCATGACGCACGACCTCTGGTCGGCGCTCAACGATCACATCTTCACGTTCCTGTCGGGCGTCACGCTAGCGCAGCTCGTCAAGCAGCAGCAGCCGAGCGACGTCACGGTGCTGCAGGATCGCCGTCCCGCGGCGCCCAAGGTGCCGGAGACCGTATGATCAAAATGGCCCCCTCGCACGCTGCCCGCCGGGGCGGCCCTTCGGAATAGCGGATCATGAAGACTCCCATCTACCTCGACTACTCCGCAACGACGCCGGTGGACCCGCGCGTCGCGCAGAAGATGATCACGTTCCTCACCGACGAGTTCGGCAATCCGGCCTCGCGCTCGCACGCGTTCGGCTGGACGGCGGAAGCCGCGGTCGAGGAAGCCCGCGAGAACGTCGCCGCGCTCGTCGGATGCGATCCCAAGGAACTCGTGTGGACGTCGGGGGCGACCGAGTCGATCAACCTGGCGCTCAAGGGCGCGGCCCACTTCTACAAGGACAAGGGCAAGCACCTCATCACCGTACGGACGGAGCACAAGGCCACGCTCGACACCATGCGCGAGCTCGAGCGCGAGGGCTACGAGGTCACGTACCTCGACGTCAAGCCCGACGGGCTGCTCGACCTCGACGCGTTCAAGGCCGCGCTGCGTCCCGACACCATCGTCGTGTCGGTGATGTTCGTCAACAACGAGATCGGCGTCATCCAGGACATCGCGACGATCGGCGAGATCTGCCGCGCCAAGGGCATCGTCTTCCACGTCGACTCGGCGCAGGCGACGGGCAAGGTGCCCATCGACTTGGGCAAGCTCAAGGTCGACCTCATGTCGTTCTCGGCGCACAAGACCTACGGTCCCAAGGGCGTGGGCGCGCTCTTCGTGCGGCGCAAGCCGCGCGTGCGCATCGAGGCGCAGATGCACGGCGGCGGTCACGAGCGCGGCATGCGCTCGGGCACGCTGCCCACGCACCAGATCGTGGGCATGGGCGAGGCGTTTCGCATCGCCAAGGCCGAGATGGCCACCGAGAACGAGCGCATCCGCATGCTGCGCGACAAGCTCGCCAAGGGCCTGGCGCAGATCCCCGAGGTCTACATCAACGGCGACATGGAGCATCGCGTTCCGCACAACCTCAACGCGAGCTTCAACTTCGTCGAGGGCGAGTCGCTCATCATGGCGGTGAAGGACATCGCGGTGTCGTCGGGCTCGGCGTGCACTTCGGCGTCGCTCGAGCCCTCGTACGTGCTGCGCGCGCTCGGGCGCAGCGACGAGCTCGCGCACAGCTCGATCCGCTTCACGATCGGGCGGTTCACCACCGAAGCCGACATCGAATACACGATCGACCTCATGAAGCGCAAGGTCGGGAAGCTGCGCGAGCTGTCCCCACTTTGGGAAATGCATCAGGAAGGCGTCGACCTGTCGAAGATCGAATGGGCCGCGCACTAACGGAGCAACGGACATGGCATACAGCGACAAGGTACTGGATCACTACGAAAATCCTCGCAACGTGGGCTCGCTGCCCAAGGATGCGGACGACGTCGGCACCGGCATGGTCGGCGCGCCGGCCTGCGGCGACGTGATGAAGCTGCAGATCAAGGTGGGTCCGGACGGCATCATCGAGGACGCCAAGTTCAAGACCTACGGCTGCGGCTCGGCCATCGCGTCGTCGTCGCTCGTCACCGAATGGGTGAAGGGCAAGACGCTCGACCAGGCGATGAGCATCCGCAACACCGCCATCGCGGAGGAGCTGGCACTCCCGCCGGTGAAGATCCACTGCAGCATCCTCGCCGAGGACGCGATCAAGGCGGCGGTGGCCGACTATCGCAAGAAGCACGGCATCGAGGCCGCGAGCGCGCCCGCGAAGGACGCGAAGCTCGCGGCGGACTGAACGTTGCGACGGGACGAACGATCATGGCCGTAACACTCACTCCGGCGGCGGCGCAGCACGTCGCCGCCTTCCTCTCCAAGCGCGGCAAGGGCATGGGCCTGCGCCTGGGCGTGCGCACGACGGGATGTTCCGGGCTCGCCTACAAGCTCGAGTATGCCGACGAGTTCGAGCCCGAGGACGTGACCTTCGAGAGCCACGGCGTCAGGGTGGTAGTCGACCCCAAGAGCCTGCCGTACATCGACGGCACGGAACTCGACTACGCGAAGGAAGGGTTGAACGAAGGCTTCAGGTTCAACAACCCGAACGTGAAGGACGAGTGCGGCTGCGGCGAATCTTTCAACGTCTAGCCAGGCAGGGCCTCCCGCCGGGAGGATTCGCATGATCGACTTCTCCCGCAACCACTTCGACCTCCTCGGATTGCCCGTGCGCTACCGCGTCGAACTCGATGCCCTCGACGCCGCGTACCGCAAGCTGCAGACGCAAGTGCACCCGGACCGGTTCGCGGGCGCGGGCGACGCCGACAAGCGCCTCGCGATGCAAGCCTCCGCGCGCGTGAACGAAGCCTATCGCGCGCTCAAGGATCCGGTGGAGCGCGCGCAGTACCTGCTCACGCTCCACGGCGTCGAAGCGGTCGCAGAGACCGACACCGCGCTGCCGTTCGACTTCCTCGAGCGCCAACTCGACCGGCGCGAGGAAGCGAGCGACGCGCTCGCCGCCGACGACCAGCGCACGCTCAGTGCACTCCTGGATGACGTCCGTACGGAAGCGAAGGAGCTCGAAGCCGGGCTCGCGCAGTCGCTCGACGATCGGGCCGACTACGCCGCCGCCCGGCCGCGTGTGCGCGAGTTGACGTTCCTGGCCAAGCTCGGCGACGACCTCGACGCGATGCTCGCGTCGCTCGACGTCGGATGAAGATCGAACTTGCACGCCGCCGCATGGGGCTCACTGTCGGCGCCCTCGCGCTGACGGCGTGCGCGGGCGTGCCCATCTCCACCGTGGCTCGACTGTCGACCAAGGGACCGGACTATCTCCTGGACGCCCAGCCGGTCGACCTCCGGGTGGCCCTGGAAGTGGACGAGCGCATCAAGGCCGCCGCCACGCAGCCGCCGGTGCTCGTGGCGGTGCTGAAGTCGGGCGACGCGGACGCAACCCCGGTGCTGGAGCGGAACATCCCCCTTGCGGCGGATGCGGCTGCCGCCGACCTGCTGGGACTCCCAGCGCCCGGTGCGCGCCGCAACTGGCTCGTGTGGCGCGTCGATCCTGCGGGTGCGCGGCAGTTTGCCGAAGTGCAGCAGCGCCTGCGTGACATGCGCGCAGCGAAGCAGAAAGGGTCCCTCGGCCTTGGCGTGAAGCTCGACGGGATCGCGGAGGCGTTTCCCCAATTCATGAGTACCGAGATCGCGGTCTGGATGCTGATCAGGCCGGCCGACGGCTACTACAAGATGTGGTCCGGCCGCATCGCCGAAGCCGCGAAGAAGACCTGACCGCATGGCCCTGCTCCAGATCTCCGAACCGGGCGAAGCCCCCGCGCCGCACCAGCGCAAGCGCGCTATCGGCATCGACCTCGGCACGACGAACTCCCTCGTCGCCACCGTGCGTCACGGGCTCGCCGTAGTGCTGCCGGACGGCGAAGGCCGGCCGCTCGTGCCATCCATCGTGCGCTACGGCGAGGAGGGCGTGACGACCGGTTACGAGGCCATGGCGCGGCAGTCGAGCGATCCGCAGAACACCATCGTGTCGGTCAAGCGACTCATGGGCCGCGGCCTGTCCGACCTCGACGATGATCGCCGCTTTCCCTATCGCTTCGTCGATTCGCCCGGCATGGTGCGCATCGCGACACGCTCGGGGGTGAAGTCGCCGGTGGAGATTTCCTCCGAGATCCTGCGGGCGCTGCGCGCGCGTGCGGAAGCGGCGCTCGACGGCCCCATCGACGGTGCGGTGGTCACGGTGCCCGCGTATTTCGACGATGCGCAACGCCAGGCCACCAAGGACGCCGCGAAGCTTGCGGGCCTGCCGATCCTGCGCCTCCTGAACGAGCCCACGGCCGCGGCCATCGCGTACGGCCTCGACAACGCGAGCGAGGGCGTCTACGCCGTGTACGACCTGGGCGGCGGCACCTTCGACATCTCCATCCTGCGCCTGTCGCGCGGCGTGTTCGAGGTGCTCGCCACCAACGGCGATTCGGCGCTCGGCGGCGACGACTTCGACCACCGCGTGTTCTGCTGGATCCTGGAAGCGGCCAGGCTGCCGCCGCTCTCGCCCGCGGATGCGCGCCTGCTCCTCGTGAAGTCGCGTGAGGCGAAGGAGAATCTCTCCGATCACGACGAGGCGATCATCGTTGCCACGCTCTCCGACGGCACGAAGGTGAACGCGACAATCACGCGCGCGACCTTCACCGCCATCGTTGAGAACCTCGTCAACAAGACGCTGCAGCCGGTCAAGCGCGCGCTGCGCGACGCGAAGATGTCGCCATCCGACGTGAAGGGTGTCGTGCTCGTCGGGGGTGCCACGCGCATGCCGCAGATCCGCCGCGCCGTGGGCAGCTTCTTCGGGCAGCCGCCGCTCACCAACCTCAACCCCGACGAGGTGGTCGCGCTCGGCGCCGCGATCCAGGCCAACAAGCTCGCGGGCAACCGCGAGCGCAACGACGACTGGCTGCTGCTCGACGTGATCCCGCTGTCGCTGGGGCTCGAGACCATGGGCGGGCTCGCCGAGAAGATCATCCCGCGCAACTCGACGATTCCCGTGTCGCGCGCGCAGGACTTCACGACGTACAAGGACGGCCAGGGCGCCATGGCGATCCACGTAGTGCAGGGCGAGCGCGAGCGCGTGGCCGACTGCCGTTCGCTCGCGCGCTTCGAGCTGCGCGGCATTCCGCCCATGGCCGCGGGCGCGGCGCGCATCCGCGTCACGTTCGACGTCGACGCCGACGGCCTGCTCGAAGTGTCGGCGCGCGAGGAGGCCACCGGCGTGCAGGCCGCCGTCACCGTCAAGCCGTCGTACGGCCTCACCGATGGCGAGATCGCGCGCATGCTGAAGGATTCGTTCGCGCACGCCGCCGACGACATGCAGGCGCGCGCGCTAGGCGAGGCGCAGGTCGAGGCGGACCGCATTGCCGACGCCACGCGAACGGCGCTGGCCGCCGACGGCGATCTCCTCGATGCTTCCGAGCTGGCCTCGATCGACGCCGCTGTCGCGGCGCTCGCGGCCGCGCGCGCCGGCAGCGATCACCTCGCGCTGCGCGCCGCCGTCGAAGCGCTCAATCGCGCCACCACCGAATTCGCGGGCCGCAGGATGGACCGCAACGTCTCGCGCGCGCTCGCCGGCAAGCGCGTCGACGCCCTTTCCGAATAGACACGCGAAACATGCCCGAGATCGTCGTACTTCCTCACACCGACATCTGTCCCGAAGGCAAGACCTTCGAGGGCGTTTCCGGCAAGTCGCTCCTCGACAACCTGCTCGACCAGGGCATCGAGGTGGAGCACGCGTGCGAGAAGTCGTGCGCGTGCACGACGTGTCACCTCATCGTGCGCGAGGGGTTCGATTCGCTCCCGCCGTCGACCGAGGACGAGGACGATCTCCTCGATCGCGCGTGGGGGCTCACCCCGCTGTCCAGGCTCTCGTGCCAGGCGATCGTCGAGGACACGAAGCTCGTGGTGGAGATCCCGAGGTACACGATCAACCAGGTGAAGGAGCGCTAGCCCATGCGCTGGACCGACGTGAGCGACATCGCGATCGCGCTGTGCGAGGCGCACCCCGATGTCGATCCCCGCTACGTGCGATTCGTCGACCTCCACAACTGGGTCGTTGCGCTGCCGGGCTTCGACGACGACCACAAGCGCGGCGGCGAGAAGGTGCTGGAAGCGATCCAGGCGGCGTGGATCGACGAGGCGTAGGTCGGGCTCTGAGCCCGGCGGGCTGCCCTGCAGGTCGGGCTTCGGCCCGACGGGGTGCGTCGTGCCGGAGTGAAGTCCGACCTGCGGTCCGTTCTACCGGAACAGGTTCGCCACCGCATCGAGCCCGCAGAAGTCGACCGTGTGCGTAGCCTTCTCGCGCACGACAGGCTTCGCGCGGTACGCGATCGAAACGTCGGCTTCGGCAAACATCGGCAGGTCGTTGGCGCCGTCACCCATCACCACCGCGAGGCCGGGATGCTGCGCGCGCAATGCGCGGATGGCGCGCGCCTTGGCCTGCGCATCCACGACGTCGTCTTCGATGCGCCCGGTGAGACGGTCGTCTGCCACCTCGAAGCGGTTGGCGAGCGTGAAGTCGAGCCCGAGGCGCGCCTTCAAACGATCGGTGAAGAACGTGAAGCCGCCCGACACGAGCGCGGTCACGGCGCCCGCGGACCTGAACGCCGCGAGCATGCGCGCAGCCCCCGGGGACAACCGCAGCCGCTCGTCGTATACGCGCGCGAGCTCGGCAACCGGCAAACCCGCGAGCAGGGCCACGCGCCGCGCGAGGCTTTGCGCGAAGTCGATCTCGCCGCGCATCGCGCTCTCCGTGATCGCCGCGACCTCGGGCTTGATGCCCTTCATGTCCGCGATCTCGTCGATGCATTCGATCGTGATCAGAGTGGAGTCCATGTCCATCGCCACGAACCCGACGTCCGCGAGCAGTCGCGCGCGCGGCACCCACGCGGCATCGAGCCGCGCTTCACGCGCCGCAGCGAGGGTTTCCGCGGAGGGCGCGACGTCCAACAGCCGGTATGCCGCGGGCGCGCCCGTGCCGACCGGGATCAGCGCCGTTGCGCCAACGCGCCGCGCGAAGTCGGCGAAGCTGCTCGCGCCGGGTGCGGGCGACTGGACCACGAGGTCGGCGGGTTCGATCAATAGCGTGGCGCGTTCTGCGGCAGGGCTGCGTCGTGATCTATTATAGGCGGCTCGCCTCGTGCAACGAGGCGACCACGAACTCTGAAGGAGCACACCATGCAGCTTCGAATCGGCGACGAAGCGCCGGACTTCACGGCGGATACCACGGAAGGGCGCATCCGTTTCCACGACTGGATCGGCTCGTCTTGGGCGGTCCTGTTCTCGCATCCCAAGGACTTCACGCCCGTGTGCACGACCGAGCTCGGCTATCTTGCGAAGATCAAGCCGGAGTTCGACAAGCGCAACGCGAAGGTCATGGGTCTTTCGATCGATCCCGTCGACGATCACAAGCGCTGGGCCAAGGACATCGAGGAGACCCAGGGCACCGCGCCCAACTACCCGATCATCGGCGATCACGATCTTGCGGTGGCCAAGCTGTACGACATGATCCATCCCAACGCGAGCGGCACGCAGCCGCGCACCGCGGCGGACAACGCGACGATCCGCTCCGTCTTCGTCGTGGGGCCCGACAAGAAGGTCAAGCTGATCCTCACCTACCCGATGACCACGGGCCGCAACTTCGACGAGGTGTTGCGCGTGCTCGACTCGCTGCAGCTCACGGCGAAGCACAAGGTCGCCACGCCCGCGCAGTGGAAGGCGGGCGAGGACGTGATCATCGCGGGCTCGGTGTCCAATGACGAGGCGAAGCAGAAGTATCCCGAAGGCTGGAAGGCGCCGAAGCCCTACCTTCGCATCGTCCCGCAGCCCAAGTAGATCGCGCGCGGGTTCCCGCGCACCCGCCTCACTCCGCGGGCGGCGATTCCCCGGAGGCCCGCACTTTGTGCCCGGCCTTCGCGGTTGCCTTGTGCTCGCGCCGCTTGCGACGCCGTTCGCGCATCCGCTCGATGATCTCGCGCGGACGCAGCGGCACCAGGATCGCCGGACCCGGCAGCATGCGCTCGAGCGTGCGGTCGCGGTCGAACACCTCGTGCTTGATCACGGCGA
Organism: uncultured Alcaligenaceae bacterium; assembly: GCA_964543615.1. Lineage (GTDB taxonomy): Bacteria > Pseudomonadota > Gammaproteobacteria > Burkholderiales > Casimicrobiaceae > VBCG01. The sequence continues at coordinate 12,412 of CAZIZD010000038.1, forward strand.
GCACGTGGACCGCGACGGCGACGAGCAGGATGCGCGCTGTGGCGAGCCCGATCATGATGCAGATGTGGCTGAGCCTGGGCCACGGCGTGCGCTCGGGCGCGATGTCGAAGCCGAAGAACACGATGGGATCGCCGCTTGCCACCCATCCCACGCTGCCCGCGATCCCGTTGACGACCAGCAGCACGTAGATCAGGAAGTGGACGAAGTGCGCGATCGCCGCGAGGAACGGTGGCATGGGGAGCGCCGGCGGCGGATGGTCGAGCCGCCACCAGATGCGCACGAGGACCAGCAGGAACACGAGGACGCCAACCGACCGGTGGACGTTGAGCTCGTGAAGACGCTCGTCCGCCGGGATGTCCATCATCCTGAATCCGTGGATGTAGAGGAATGCGATGCCAAGGGCCACGAGCCAGTGCAGCGCCATCGCGCCCTCGGTGTAACGCCGGATCCGCCGAAAGAATGCCACCGAAGCTCCCCGCTTTTGTGGTTATGTACGCCGTCGATGCGCGTCCGGCGCGTCGGAAAATAGCATGCGCTGCGCGACTCTGTCGCCGGTCGCGGGAGCGCCGCGACCGAAGTGCACAAGTTGCCGGGCCGGTCCCTGCACCGGCTACCGCTACCGCTTGCGCGGCTTGCCCGGCCGGTTCTCTCGCGACAGCGGTTCGACGAAGACCGGCCGCGGAGGCCGAACTTCCGCAGGCTGCTCGTCGGCCAGCACGAAGTCGATCTTCGACTGCTCGAGGTCGACGCGCGCGACCTTCACGCGGATGCGGCCGGCGAGCTGGAACGTGCGTCCGCTGCGCTCGCCGACGAGCGTATGCCGCGTGCCGTCGTAGTGGAAGTAGTCGCGGCCGAGCTCGGTGATGTGCACGAGGCCGTCGATGGCGAGTCCGTCGAGCGTCACGAACAGTCCGAAGCTCGTGACGCCGCTGATCGTGCCGTCGAACTCGTCGCCGATGCGGTCGCGCATGTAATGCGCCTTGAGCCAGTTGACGACGTCGCGCGAGGCTTCGTCGGCGCGGCGCTCGGTCATCGACGTGTGGATGCCGAGCTGCTGCCACGTCATGCCCGCGGGCGTGTACGCCGCACCGCCCCCCGCCGCCTTGATCGCGCGATGCACGAGCAGGTCGGGGTAGCGACGGATCGGCGAGGTGAAGTGCGCGTAAGCCTCGTAGGCGAGGCCGAAGTGACCTTCGTTGTCGGGCCGGTATTGCGCCTGCGACAGCGAGCGCAGGAGGACGGTCTGCAGGAGGTCGAAGTCCGCGCGCTCGCGCGCGGTGTCGAGGAGCTTCGCGTAGTCGGCGGCGCTGGGCTTGTCGCCGCCCGCCAGGTGCAGCGCCGAGGTGGCGAGGAACTCGCGCAGCGCCGCGAGCTTGTCCGGCGGCGGCGGCTCATGTACGCGGAAGAGCGTCATCTGCTTGCGCTCGGCCAGGAAATCGGCGGCGCACACGTTGGCCGCGAGCATGCATTCCTCGATGAGCTTGTGCGCGTCGTTGCGCGGGGCCGGGACGATGCCCGTGATCTTGCCCTGCTCGTCGAACTCGATCGCGAGTTCGGGCGCGTCGAAGTCGATCGCGCCGCGCTTCTCGCGCGCGGCGGCAAGCGACTTGAACAGCGCATAGAGATTGGCGAGGTGCGGCAGCAGCGCCTTGGCTTCGGGGGAGCTCGCGGTCTTGGGATCGGACAGCCACGTCCACACCTGCGTGTAGGTGAGGCGCGCCCGCGAATGCATCACCGCGGGGTAGAAGCGGTACGCGCGGATCGCTCCGCTCGGCGCGATCTCCATGTCGCAGACCATGCAGAGGCGGTCGACCTTGGGCTTGAGCGAGCAGAGCTCATTGCTCAACTCCTCGGGCAGCATCGGAATCACGCGCCGCGGGAAGTACACGGAGGTGCCGCGCTCGCGCGCATCCTTGTCGATGGCATCGCCTTCGCGCACGTAATGCGCGACGTCGGCGATCGCGACTACCAGACGGTAGTTGCGCCCCTTCTTCTCGCAATAGACGGCGTCGTCGAAGTCCTTGGCGGTCTCGCCGTCGATCGTCACGAGCGGCAGCCCGGTGAGATCCTCGCGGCCCTTGTGGTCCGCCGGCCGCACCTCGGCGGGCAGGCGCTTCGCCTGCCGCTGCGCTTCCTTGGCGAACTCGAACGGCAGCGCATGCTTTCGCAGCGCGATCTCGATCTCGATGCCGGGGTCGGTGGCGCTTCCCAGCACCTCGGTGACGCGCGCGACCGCCTCCTTGCCCGCGGAAGGCTGCTCCACGATCTCGGCCACCACGATCTGCCCGACCCGCGCCTGGCCGACGCCGTCGCGCGGGACCAGGAAGTCCTGGTTGATGCGGCGGTTCTCGGCGACGATGAAGTGCACGCCGCGCTCCTCGTGCAGGCGGCCCACGATCTCGCGATTGGCGCGCACCAGCACCTCGACGATCTCGCCTTCGCGCCGGCCCCGCCGGTCGACGCCCGATACGCGCGCGACCGCGCGGTCGCCGTGCAGCACCTTGTGCATCTCGCGCGCATTGAGAAAGAGGTCGTCTCCGCCGTCCTCGGGCACGAGGAATCCGAATCCGTCGCCGTGGCCCTGCACGATGCCGACGACGAGGTCGAGCTTGGCGACGATGCAGAGCTCGCCCTTGCGGTTGACGAGGAGCTGCCCGTCGCGCTCCATGGCGGACAGGCGTCCTTCGTAGGCTTCGAGCGCGTCGGGCCCGACGCCGAGCTCACGCGCGAGTTCGGCGGGCGGCGTGGGGGCGCCCGCCGCGGCGAGCGCCTTCAGGATGTCGTCGCGCGAAGGAAGGGTTGCGGGGCCGCCGTCGCGCTTGCGGCGTGTCGTGTCGTTGCGCTGGGTCTTGGGAGTTTTTGACAAGAATGAATGGAAAGCTATAAAATTGAAGGTTGCCGTTGCCTAAACAATGCCCAGGTGGCGGAATTGGTAGACGCACTAGGTTCAGGTCCTAGCGGTGGCAACACTGTGGGGGTTCGAGTCCCTTCCTGGGCACCACGAAAGCCGGATGAAGGCGTATCCCGCGCTGCGGGGTACGCCTTTGTTTTTGCATTCTAGCCTAGCCGCTGCTCCGGTGCGCCTGCCCCGGCGAAGGAGGTGATCGTGGATGCAGCCGTCAAGCTTGCCGTCGATGGGCCGATCGCGCAAATCGAGCTCAGCCGACCGGCCGTCCTCAACGCGCTCGATCCCGCCGCGCTCGAGGCCCTGCGCGCGGCGCTCGGCGCATGCCGCGACGACGCGCGCGTGCGCGCCGTGGTGCTCACCGGCGCGGGTGAGCGGGCCTTTTGCGTGGGCACCGATCTGAAGGCGAACGTCGGGCCGTCGACGGACTACGTGCGTGCCTACCGGCTCGACACCATCGGACTGCGCAAACCGCTCATCGCCGCCATCAATGGCGCTTGCATGGGCGGGGGCCTCGAGCTCGCATTGCAGGCGGATCTGCGCATCGCCGCGTCGCACGCGAAGTTCGCGCTGCCCGAGCCGCGCGTGGGCAGCTTTCCCGGCGGCGGCGGCGTTGCGCTGCTACTGCGCGCACTGCCGCGCGCCGTCGCCATGCAGATGCTGCTGACGGGCGAGCCGATCGACGCGCAATGCGCGCTCGATCACGGGCTCGTTTCAGAAGTGGTCGCCCCGGAACGGTTGCGCGACGCGGCCCGCGACCTCGCGATGCGCGTCGTGCAGTGCGCGCCGCTTTCGCTTGCCGCGATCCTCGACGTCGCGGCGCGATGCGAGGGCCGTCCGCTCGAGGAGGGCTACGCCGCCTCGTGGGCCGCGTTCGACGCGCTCTCCGGCACCAGCGACCGCGCCGAGGGCCGGCGCGCATTCGCCGAGAAGCGTCCGCCGAAATTCACGGGCCGGTGATGCCGGCGACGCCGCAGTCGATGACGACCGTGTCGCGCGCGCCGACGCGCACGCGGAATCGCACGATGCCGGGGAGGTTGTCGTCCCTCCAACTCTCGACCGCCAGCACGTCGCCCGGATACACGGGCGCGACGAATCGCGCGTGCAGCGACGCAAGACGGGAAGGCGTGTCCTGCGTCCAGCGGCGCACCACCGCGAGGCCCGCGACGCCGTAGCTCGCGAGGCCATGCAGGATCGGGCGCGCAAAGCCCGCGCGGCGCGCCACCGCGGGGTCCGCGTGCAAGGGATTGGGGTCGGCGAGCAGCCGGTAGACGAGTGCGGTGTCCGAGGCGGTGGCCATCTCGTCCACCGCATCCGGCGCGCGTTCGGGAACGCGTGGCAGAGGGTCCGAAGGCGCGTCGCTCGGTTGCCCGCCCGCGCTGTAACCCCCCTCGGCGCGGCAGAACGTGACGTGCTCGATCGTCGCGTACAAATCACCGCTCGCCTGGTCCGACACCGTTCTCTCCGCCGTGACGACCACGCCCTTGCCGGCGCCCTTGTCGACGATGCGCGTCACGCGCGTGCGTCCGACGACCGTGCCGCTCACCGGCAGTGGCCGGTGCAACGTCAGGCGGTTCTCGCCGTGCACGACCTTGGTGTAGTCGATGCCGCTTTCCGGATGCGCCATCCACGAGCCCGGATAGCCGAGCGTAACGGCCATGGTCGGCAGGGCGACGAGGTCGCGCTCGTAGACGTAGCGCAGCGCGCGCTCGTCGAGCGGATCGCGTCCCGCCCCCAGCGCGAGCGCATAGAGCATCGTTTCGCGCGGGCCGTACGTGGTGACGACGTCCTCGAAGGGCCAGCGCTTGAGGCGCGCGTAGTCGAAGGGAATGGGCATGTCGGGAGCAAACGCGTCGCGCGCGGCGACGTCATTCGACCTTGATGTTGGCCGCCTTGGCCACGGGTTCCCACACGCGCATCTCGTCGCGGATGAAGGCCGCGAATTCCGCGGGCGTGCTTCCCACCGGCTCGAGCGACTTGCTCGTGAACTGCTCCCTCATCTCCGGCGACTGCACGATCGCCGCGATCTCGCGGCTCAGCCTGTCGATGACGGCGGGTGGCGTGCGCGCCGGCGCGATCACGCCGTACCACGAGCGGATCTGGAAGTCCTTGAGGCCCGATTGCTCGAGCGTCGGGACGTCGGGCAGGATCGCAAGACGCTGCGGACCGCCGACGGCGATCGCCCGAAGCTGGCCCGACTTCACGTAGCCGATCGCACCGGGGACGGTGTCGAACATCACCGCCACCCGGCCGCCCATGATGTCGGTCAGCGCCGGCGCGCTGCCCTTGTACACGATGGTGGGCATGTCCACGCCGGTGCGCGACTTGAAGAGCTCGGCGGCGAGATGCGACACGCTCGCAAGCGAGTTGGCGCCGATGGCGAGCTGGCCGTTGCTCGCCTTGGCGTCCGCGATCAGCGCATCGATGGTCGCGGCCTTGGTCGCGGGTCCGGCAATCAGGAACATGGGCACGGTGGCCACGAGCGAGACGGGCGCCAGGTCCTTCTGCGTGTCGAAGGGCATCGCCATGACCGCGGGATTGATCGACAGTCCCGAGTAGGCCATGCCGAGCGTGTAGCCGTCGGGCGCGGCCTTGGCCACCGCATCGTTGCCGATGTTGCCTCCGGCACCGGCGCGATTCTCGACCACGACGCTCTGGCCCAGGCGCTCGGTGAGCTTCTGCGCCACCATGCGGGCGACGATGTCGGTGGTGCCGCCCGCGGGCGCGCCGACGATCAGGCGAATGGTCTTGGACGGAAACGCCTGCGCGAACGTGGCCTCGCTTGCGAGCGCGGCGAGTGCCACGCATGCGGCCGCGATGGCGCGGCGGCCTGCGGACGCGAGAGG
>CAZIZD010000039.1:0-17922 GCA_964543615.1 uncultured Alcaligenaceae bacterium
CTTCGAGCCAGGCGTTGGAACTGCTGGACCAGACCTTGCGCACGACGGCGTTGAAAAGACGCGACGGCAGGCGCTTCTCCATGGGATCGTTGCGCTCGGCCTTCCAGCCCGACACCATGTCGTAACCGCGGTCGAGCTCCGCAAGGAAGCGCGGAATCTCCACGGGATCGTCCTGCAGGTCGGCGTCCATCGTGATGACGACATCGCCCTTCGCCTCGCGGAACCCCGCCATCAGCGCCGTGGACTTTCCGCAATTGGCGCGCAGCGTGACAGCGCGCATCCCGGGCCGCGCGAGTGCGAGGCGGGTCATGATCTCGCGCGTGCCGTCGGTCGAGCCGTCGTCGACCATGACGACTTCCCATGCGGCGCCGGGCAGCGCTTCGAGGACCGGCACCAGCTGGTCGATGAGCAAAGGCAGGCTCTCCGCCTCGTTGTACGCGGGAATCACCACCGACAGCGTGAACGCGCCGGCGGTCAACGCAGCGTCAGCTCCCGCACCAGGAGCCATTTCTGCAGCATGTACAGTGCCCATATCTGCTTGTAGTGGTTGTGCCGGTTGGCGAAGTGCTCCGCGAGGATGCGGCCGACGTACGCGCCGTCGAACAGTCCCACCCGCGCGAGTCGCGCAGGGGAGAGGCAGTCCCGGACGTCGTCCGCGAGCGGCCCCTTCACCAGCGCCGCCGCAGGGGTAGTAAACCCCATTTTGCGCCGCTTGAGTATCGCCTCCGGCAATCGGTTGCGCGCGACGCTGCGCAGCAGCGACTTGGTGACGCCGCCCTGCATCTTGAGGTCGTCGGGCAGGGCGTTCGCGTACGCCGCGAGGTCGGGCGAGAGGTAGGGCGTGCGCAGCTCCACCGAATGCAGCATCGAGGCGCGGTCGGAGTTCGTGAGCACGTAGTCTGGCAGGTACTGCTGCTGGTACTGGTAGGCGAGCTTGCCCATGGTCCCGGACGCGCGCGTCCAGCGCTCGCGCGCGAGATCGAGCTTGGCCGCGACGTCGCTCGCGTCGAGGCGCTCGGCCCGCACGAGCTGCGGCAGCTCGCGGTCCGAGAACGCGCACGTCCAGTAGAAGTTGCGCAGTGCATCCGGCGCGGGAAAGCCGCGCGCGAACGCCTTGGCCTTGACGTTGAAGCCGAGGTAACGGTCGCTCGCGGGCAGCATGCGCGTGAGCGGCTGGATCACGCCGCGATGGAGGACTGCGGGAAGCCTGCGCATCATGCGCGCGGCGCGCAGCGCGCGGAAGATCGCGTAGCCGTAGAAGAATTCGTCGCCGCCGTCGCCGGTGAGCGCCACCTTGCATCCGCGCGCGATCTCGCGGCACACGAGGTACTTGGGCAGGAAGCCCGGATCGGCCTGCGGTTCGTCGAGCAGCGCGGGGGCCTCGCGCGCGATGTCGGCCAGCGTCTGCGGCTCGGCGACGACCTCGGTGTGCGACGTGCCGAACGTGCGCGCGAGAAGTGCGGCGGCCTCGCTCTCGTCGAAGCTCGGATCGACGTTGCGCACGGTGTACGTGCGCAGCGGAAGTCCGGGATGCACCTCGCGCAGGTACGAGAGCACGAGCGCGGAGTCGATGCCGCCGGACAGCAGCAACCCAACGTCGACGTCCGCGCGGAACGTGCGCTCGACCGAGCGCCGCAGGAGCGCCGCGACGCGCTCCGTTGCCTCCTGTTCCGTCGCTTGCTGCGGCGCGGTGCCGGGCACGCTCTCGTACCAGCAGCGGACGATCGCTTCGCCGTTGCGGTACGTGAGGCTGTGTCCCGGGGGCAGCTTGCGCACGCCGCGATAGATCGAGCGGTCGTGCGGGAAGCATTCGAAGGCAAGGAAGTCCGCGACGGAGGCCAGGTCGACCTCGCCCGCGAAATCGGGAAGGCACGCGAACGCGCGCGTCTCCGATGCGAACGCGAGCTCGCGCGAGGTCTGCCGCCAGAAGAAGGGCTTCTGCCCGTAGGGATCGCGGGCGCAGAAGAGCTCGCGCCGCGCGCGGTCGTAGATCGCGAATGCGAACATGCCGTCGAGCCGCGCGAGCACGCCGGGGCCGAGGCGCCGGTAGCCCTCGAGCAGGACCTCCGTGTCGGACGTCGTGCGGAACACGCTGCCCATCGCGCGCAACTCTTCGCGCAATTCGGGATAGTTGTAGATCTCGCCGTTGTACGTGATGACGAGGTTGCCGTCGCCGCTCTCGAACGGCTGCGCGCCGAGCGCGGGATCGATGATGGCGAGGCGCACGTGGCCCAGCACGTAGCCTTCACCCGCCGCGATGCCGCTGCCGTCGGGCCCGCGGTGATGAAGGAGCGCCAGCTGGCGCTCGACGGTCTCCCTCGCCGCGGCGAGGTCGGCGACGTCGCCGACCCGGCCCGTGATTCCGCACATTACTTCTTCACCAGCAGGCGGTAGCGCCCGGAGCGCGCGACTTCCTCCGTGGCGGCACGAAGATCGGGGAGCTCATCAAGCTCGTTCTGCTTGACCACGAAGAAGTTGCGCCCGGGGGCCGCGAGATGCCGGGCGAGATCCTCGCGCGTGGCCGCCGTCTTCGTCTTGCCTCGAAGGTAGAACTCCGCCGAATGCGGCGCCTCGCGGTAATACACGATCGCCTCCGCGGGCGACGCGCGCGCGGCCACGTAGCGCGCCGCGATGTCCTGTTGCGTGAACGTGGGCGCGAGCCGCGGCACGACGATCAGGATCCCCAAGGTGGCGCCGAGCGGCACGATCAGCGTGTGGTACTTGAGCGAGCGGCGCCACAGGCTCGTCTCGGCGATGCCGCTCCAGAAGCGCGCGACGAGCATCGCGAACGCGGGCAAACCGGGAAGCACGTAGGTGAACAGGATGTTGCCGGCGAACGTGAAGAACACCGCTGGGGTGAGCATCCACAGCAGGAGGTAGGCGCGAAGCGCGCCCCTGTCGGTCCACGGCGCGGCGGGCTCCCGGGTCGTGCGCCGCGCCCACGCGAGGCCGATCCACGCAAGGCACCAGGGCAACGTGCACAGGATTGCGAGCGGCCAGATGAGGCCGCGCGGCTGCGCGTGCGCGGTGCCGAACATGTCGCCGTCCCATCCCGCGACCGTATAGCGCTTCCAGTGCTCGCCGACGATGAAGTACTCGATGAAGCCGGGCGTGCGCTGCTCCGCGAGGAGATACCACGGCAGCGCGAGCGCGGCGCACAGGAGCGTGCCGGTGATCCAGGGAATGCGCCGCCACACGTCGCCGTACGCGCGCTGCCAGATCGTCCACAGGCCCGTGGGCACCGCGGTGAGCACGACGCCGACGGGACCCTTGGCGAGAAGCCCGATGGCGAGTCCCACGAAGAACGCGTAGCCCCACATGCGGCGGCGCGCGGGGTCGCCGCGGACCGCCATGTAGAACGCCACCATCGACAGCGTCGTGCCGAGGCTCAGCTGCGCGTCGGTCATGACCGCGCCGGCGGCGACGAAGAAGAGCGCGGTGGTCGCGAGCACGGCCACGGTCCGGACCGCGATGTCGGCACCGAGCGCGCGGCGCGCGAGGACCCATGCCAGCGCCGCGATGCCGAGGCAGCAGAGCAGCGCCGGCAGCCGCGCCGCGAACTCGTTGACGCCGAACACGCCCATCGATGCGGCGGTGACCCACACCGCGAGGGGCGGCTTGCTCCAGAAGGGCACGCCGTAGCGGAACTGCGGCGTCACCCAGTCGCCGGTCTCGAGCATCTTGCGCGCCACCTCGGCGTAGCGCGCCTCGGTGTTGTCCATCAGCGGATAGATGCCGAGGGTCGCCACACGCGCGACGAGCGCGATGGCGATCAGCGTCCACAGGATGCGGCGCATCCGCGCGCCCGTGTCGGCAGGGCGGTCTAGAACGTCCATCGGCGGTTGACGGTGAAGGCGGTGAGGAGGACGGCGCCGGTGGCCACGACCTGGGCGGCGAGATAGGGCATGCCCATCGCGTCGCCTGCCGCGACGATGGCCGCGTTGAGCGCGAGGCCGAGCGCCGACACCGCGAGGAAGCGCGGAGCCGCATGCGCATGCGGACGGTCGCTCCTGAACGTGAAGCGATGGTTGAGCGCGTAGTTGACGGCTGCGCCGCACACTGCGCCGAGGGTCGATGCGGCCACGCTGCTCCACTGCGCGAGCTCGACGAGCACCACCAGCATCGCGTATTGCACGAGCGTCCCCGCCGCGCCCACCGAGGCGTAGGCGATGAACTGGCGCAAGGGCGGAGGCAGCATGGGATCCGGCGCCGTGTCGCTCAAGCCGCGGGTCATGTCGCGCCCGGGCGGCGGATCACGGCGCTCAATGGAACGGGTGGTGGACGAGGATCGTCTCGTCGCGATCGGGGCCGGTGGACACCATCGCTATCGGGACGCCGGTCAGCGCCTCGATGCGCTTCAGGTACGCGCGCGCGTTGTCGGGCAGCGCGGCGAAGGACTTGGCGCCAACGGTCGACTGCTTCCATCCCGGCATCGTCTCGTACACCGGCTGGCAGCGCGCAACGGCCTCGGCCCCCGTGGGGATGAGGTCGACCTCGCGCCCGTCCACGCGGTACGACGTGCACACCTTGATCTCGTCCATGCCGTCGAGCACGTCGAGCTTGGTGATGCACAGTCCGTCCACGCCGTTGAGCTGCAGCGAGCGCTTGAGCGCGGCCAGGTCGAGCCATCCGCAGCGGCGCGGACGTCCGGTGACGGAGCCGAACTCGTTGCCCCGCTTGGCGAGACCGGCGCCGACGTCGTCGGTGAGCTCGGTGGGGAACGGTCCGGTGCCCACGCGCGTCGTGTAGGCCTTCACGATGCCGAGCACGTAGTCGAGCATTTGCGGTCCGATGCCGCAGCCGGCCGCCGCGGCGCCCGCGAGGCAGTTGCTGCTCGTGACGTACGGATAGGTGCCGTGGTCGATGTCGAGCAGCGCGCCCTGCGCGCCCTCGAACAGGAGCGACTCGCCGCGCTGGCGCGCCTGGTACAGCAGCCCCGCGACGTCGGCGACCATGGGGCGCAGCTCGAGCGCCTGCGCGAGCGCCTCGTCGCGTGTCTTGGCGAAGTGCACGGGATCGCGCTTGTAGTAGTTCACGAGCATGAAGTTGTGCAGGTCGAGGAGCTTCTCGAGCTTGGCCGAGAAGCTGTCGGGATCGAGCAGGTCCTGCACGCGCAGCGCGCGCCGCGCGATCTTGTCCTCGTACGCGGGACCGATGCCGCGGCCCGTGGTGCCGATCTTGGTGTCGCCCATCGAGGCCTCGCGCGCCTGGTCGAGCGCCACGTGGATCGGCAGGACGAGCGGGCACGCGGGCGAGATCTTGAGGCGCGAGCGCACTTCGACGCCGGCGGCCTCGAGCTCGCCGATCTCCTGCAGGAGCGCGGAAGGCGAGAGCACGACGCCGTTGCCGACGTAGATGCCGACGTTGGGTCGCAGCACGCCCGACGGTATGAGGCGCAGCACCGTCTTGCGTCCGCCGATGACCAGCGTGTGGCCCGCGTTGTGGCCGCCGTGATATCGCACCACGCCCACCGAGCTTTCGGTGAGCCAGTCGACGATCTTGCCCTTGCCCTCGTCGCCCCACTGCGTGCCGATGACGACTACGTTCTTTCCCATGGCTACGACTCCGCGACGCGCCAGGACGCGCCGGATTTGATCAACCGTTGAGCACCTTCGTGCGTTTCGCCCGGCAGGGCGACGACGACCGACTCGCCCTGCGCCCGAAGATCGGCGATGGCCCTTGCGAGCGACGCATCGTCGCCTGCCGGCGCGACGATCGCGCGCGCGTGGCTCGCGGCCTCGACGCGCGACGCGAGCCGGCGCAAGTCCATCGAAAAGCCGGTGGCAGGACGCGCGCGTCCGAACGAGCGGCCCACGCCGTCGTAGCGCCCGCCGCGCCCGCAGTCGATCACCGCGCCGCTTGCGCCCTGGGCGAACGCCGAGAACGTCGCACCCGTGTAGTAGTGGTAGCCGCGCAGGTCCGAGAGGTCGACGTGGATTGCCGCAACGTCGCCGGCGCTTGCCGCGAGCGTGGCCAGCGCTTCGAGCGCATCGTTGACTTCGCGCAGCGCGGGCAACTTGGCACGCGCCGCCGCCAGGGTCGCGTCCGCGGGTCCGTAGAGCGAGGCGAGCGCACGCAATGCGCCGCGCGCGGGCTCGGGCAGCGGTGCGGTGATGTCGTGCACGGCCGGGATGTCCTTGTCGCGCAACGCCGCGAAAAGATCGGCGTCGTTGCCTTCACCGGAGCCCTCGAGGCCCGCGGCGCGCGCGAGCGCGCGGTAGAGGCCGACGTGACCGAGGTCGAGGTGCAATCCGCGAATGCCTGCGGCCTCGAGCGAGGAGAGCAATAGCTGCATCGTCTCGCGGTCGGCGTCGATGCCTTCGTGACCGTAGAGCTCCGCGCCGATCTGCACCACCTGGCGCGTGTCGCCCGGCGCAGCCGTGGTGCGAAGCACGCTGCCCGCGTAGCACAGGCGCGTGACGCCCGGCTCGTTGAGGAGATGCGCGTCGATGCGCGCGACCTGCGGTGTCGTGTCGGCGCGCAGGCCGAGCATGCGACCCGAGAGCGGATCGACGGTCTTGAACGTGATGAGGTCGAGATCGCGTCCCGTGCCGGTCAGGAGCGAGTCCAGGAACTCGACGAGCGGCGGTTGCACCAGCCGGTAGCCGCGCACGCGGAAGTGATCGAGCAGCGTGCGGCGCAAGGCCTCCACGCGTGCGGCCTCGGCGGGCAGCACGTCCTCGATCGCTTCGGGGAGTATCCACTTACGCATTGCGCAACACCAAGAGACCCGCGATGCCGATGGCGATGGACACGAGGCCGATGAAGCGAAGCTGTCCGTCCGAGAGCTCGGTGGCCTTGCGGAAGGTCTCGCGCCACAACGCGGGTGCTGCGAACGGCATCGCACCCTCGAGGATCAGGAGCAGCGCAAAGGCCGCCCACAGCGAGTCCAAGGCGTCCCCCGGTCGCGTGCAGCGCCGTTACTTGGCCGGGGCGCGCGGCGGCGTGCGCCCCCCGCCCGACTTGTTGAAGTACTGGAAGAACTCGCCGGAAGGCTCGAGCACCATCACGTCGTTGCGGCCGCGGAACGTGGCCTTGTAGGCCTCGAGGCTCCGGTAGAACGCGAAGAACTCGGGGTTCTGGCCGTACGCGGCCGCGTAGATGGCCGAGGCCTTCGCGTCGCCCTCGCCCTTGATCTTCTGCGCCTGGCGGTACGCGTCCGCCAGGATCACCTGGCGCTGGCGGTCGGCGTCGGCGCGGATCTTCTCGGACTCCGCGGCGCCGAGCGAGCGCAGCTCGTTGGCCACGCGGCGGCGCTCCGATTCCATGCGCGCGTACACGGGGCCCGTGACGTCGGTGGGCAGGGCGACGCGGCGCAGGCGCACGTCGACGACCTCCACGCCGATGTTGCGGGCGTCCTGGTCGGCCTTCTGCCGCGTCTCGCTCATGATGCGGTCGCGGCCGCTGCTGATCGCCTCGTGCATCGTCGACTTGTTGAACTCTTCGGCGAGGTTGCTGCGCACGGTTTGCGACAGGCGCGCGCGGGCAAGATCCTCGTTGCCCTGCACGGCAACGTAGTAGGTGCGCACGTCCGTGATGCGCCACAGCACGACGAAGTCCACTTCGAGGGGCGTCTTCTCCGAGGTGACCACGCGGTCGACGTCGGCGTTCTCGAGCATGAGGTTGCGGCGATCGAAGAATCGCACGTTCTGCACGAGCGGGACCTTGAAGTAGAGGCCGGCGTCCCGGTTGACGTCGACGATCTCGCCCAGCTGGAACTTGATCGCGTACTGCGTCTGGCTCACGGTATAGAGCGCCTGCGACGCGACGAGGATCAGCGCGACGAGCAGGGCGAGGAGGGGCATCGTGATCTTCATGATGTCATTCGCGGGGTGGCCGGGTCATCGCTCGCGGCTTCGCAGGCCGTCGCGCGATCGCGCCGGCTCGGCGGGCTGCGCGGGCTCCGGCGCGGGCGGCTGCGAGGACCGCGGCACCTGGGGCGCATCGTTGGGCGGCGGGATCACGGCCTGCTGCATGAGCTTGTCGAGCGGGAGATAGAGGAGATTGCCGCTGCCCTTCTGGTCGATCAGTACCTTGCTCGTCGCGCCGAGCACCGACTGCATCATGTCGAGGTAGAGGCGGTCCCGCGTCACGGCGGGGGCCTTGGTGTACTCGGTGACGATCGAGCGGAAGCGCGCGGCGTCGCCCTCGGCGCGCTGCGTGACCTCGGTGTTGTAGCCGTTGGCCTCCTCGAGCAGGCGCGACGCGAGGCCGCGCGCACGGGGCACCACGTCGTTGGCGTAGGCCTGGCCTTCGTTGACGAGGCGGATGCGGTCCTGCTGCGCCTTCACCGCGTCGTCGAACGCGGCCTGGACCTTCTCGGGCGGCTGCACGCTCTGCAGCGTGACCTTCTGGATGTTCACGCCCGTGCGGTAGAGGTCCATGAGCTTCTGCATGAGCTCGCGCGTCTGGGTCGCGATCTGCTCGCGTCCCTCGTAGAGCGCGAAGTCCATCTTGGAGCGGCCCACCACCTCGCGAATCGTGGACTCGGCGACGAACTTGACCATTTCCTCCGGCTTGCGGTTGTTGAATACGAAGGCCTCGGCGCTGACGAGGTCGTATTGCACCGCGAACTGGATGTCGATGATGTTCTCGTCCTCGGTCAGCATCGTCGCCTCCTTGGCGTTGCGATTCGCCGGGGAGTTGCGATAGCCGATCTCGACCGTCCGGACCTGCTTGAAGTCGACGATGTCGACCGCCTCGACCGGGAACGGCAGGTGCCAGCGCGGGCCGGGCTGCGTCGTTTCGGTGTACTTGCCGAAGCGGGTGACCACGCCGCGGCGGCCTTCGTCGACGATATAGAAGCCGCTCGCGAGCCACACGAGCAGCACGAGGGCGAGTACGAGCCCGGCGCCGCCGATGGCGAGGCCGCGCCGCGGCGGGCCGCCGCTGCCTCCGCTGTCGCCGCTGCCGCGCCGGCCGAACAGGTCGCTCATGCGGCGATTGACGTTGCGCCAGATCTCGTCGAGATCCGGCGGGCCGCCGCCGCCGCTGCCGCCGCTATTGTTGTTCCCGCGCTTGCCCCATTGGGGATCGTTGAGCGACATGAGTGACGTCAGGGATACGAGTTGGTGAACCGAAAGAATATGGGGGTGCCGCCCGCATCCCGCAACCGCTTGTTCGTCGCACCGCTTATTCGTCGAGAATCCCGGCAGCGACCTCTTCCGCGCCTGGCGCGTGGCTTGCGCCGGCGGGAAATCGCTCGGCGAGTGCGGACAGGAGGTCGTCGCACCCGGCGCCGGTCAGGGCGCTCAAGCGGACCGTAACGATGGTACCACAGGCGTCACGCTCGACCCCGGGGGAAAGACCCGCTGCATCGATCTTGTTCACCACCCGGATGCGGGGCACGTACGCAGCGCCGATCTCGGCCAGGACCTCGTCCACCGACGACTCCTGCATGTCGCGCTCGCTGGCCGCGCCGTCGACGACGTGCAGCAGCAGGTCGGCGTCCGCGGCCTCGGTGAGCGTGGAACGGAACGCGGCGACGAGGTCGTGGGGGAGGTCGCGGATGAATCCGACCGTGTCCGACAGGACGACCGAGCCGCCGCTGCCCGGCACGTGGACCTTGCGTAACGTGGTGTCGAGGGTCGCGAAGAGCTGGTTGGCGGCGAGCGCGCCCGCACCCGTCAGGCGGTTGAACAGCGTCGACTTGCCGGCGTTGGTGTAGCCGACCAGCGCCACCGTGCGGACTTCCGCCCTGCGCCGCGTCCGGCTCTGCACCGCGCGGCTGCGTGCGACGCGGGCGATGCGTGACTTCAGCACCTTGACGCGCTGGCCGATGAGCCGGCGATCGGTCTCGAGCTGGGTCTCGCCCGGTCCGCGAAGGCCGATGCCGCCCTTCTGGCGCTCGAGGTGGGTCCAGCCGCCGGCCAGGCGCGTGGACAGGTGTGCGAGCTGCGCGAGCTCGACCTGCAGCTTGCCTTCGGCGCTGCGCGCACGCAGGGCGAAGATGTCGAGGATGAGGCTCGTGCGGTCGACCACGCGGCACTCGAGCTTCTGCTCGAGGTTGCGCTGCTGAACGCCGGACAGCGCGTGATCGAAGATCACGAGGTCGGCGTTGCCTTCGCGGCGCCTGGCGTCGATCTCGTCGACCTTGCCCGTGCCTGCAAAGTACGCGGGATCGGGACGCGCGCGGCGGCCGGTGACGAGGCCGACGACCGTCGCGCCTGCAGACGCCGCGAGCTCAGCCAGCTCCTGCTCGCGATAGGCGCGGTCGCCGCCGCCGAAGTCGAGCGCCACGAGCAGCGCGCGGTTGCCGCGGCTCGGACGTTCGAACATCAGGCGTCCGCAGTCGGTTGACAGTGGACAGTAACAACAGCGGCGGCGCTCAATGCGCCGCCACCGAAGACACCGTCGCTACTGACAACTGCCAACTGTCAACTGTCAGCTGAATCGTGAGCCGGCTGGTGGTGCGGCATGGCGACCGGACGGGCGGGGACGACCGTCGAAATCGCGTGCTTGTACACCATCTGGGTGACCGTGTTCTTGAGCAGCACGACGTACTGGTCGAACGACTCGATCTGGCCCTGGAGCTTGATGCCGTTGACGAGGTAGATGGAAACCTGGACATGCTCCTTGCGCAGCGTGTTCAGGAAGGGGTCTTGTAGCATTTGCCCTTTGTTGCTCATTGTTTGAGCTCCGATGTCTTGTTGTTGCGCCCTCGAGCATACGTCGCATTTGCCTCAACGTTGCCTTAGGCGTACGGGTTGGCACCGACCTTGAATTGTATCCTAAGGGGCGTGCCACGCAGTTGGAACGCCTCGGCGAAAAATCGTTCCAGGTAACGGCGGTAGGCATCGGGCACGTGCCGCAACGCGGTGCCGTGCACCACGATGAGCGGAGGGTTCACGCCACCCTGGTGCGCATAGCGGAGCTTGGGCCGCACCAACCCGGCGCGCGGGGGCTGCTGGCGCTCGACGGCGAGCTGCAGCGTCCGCGTCAGGCGCGGTGTCGGGAGCTTGACCATCGCGGAGGCAAATGCCTCGCGCACGGATTTGAGCACCGGCCCCACGCCCTTGCCCTCGCGGGCGGAGATGTAGTGATGCGCCGCGAAGGAGAGAAAACCCATCTTTCGCTCGAGGTCACGCTTGGCCTGCTCGCGCGCGTCGGTGCCGGCCGCGTCCCACTTGTTGATGGCAACGACGAGCGCGCGCCCGGCCTCGAGGATGTGTCCGGCAAGGTGCGCGTCCTGCTCGGTGATCGTGTGCTCGGCGTCGAGCAGCAGCACGACTACGTTGGCATCCTCGATCGCCTGCAGCGTCTTGATCACCGAGAACTTCTCGATCGCCTCGAAGCGCTTGCCGTGGCGGCGGATGCCCGCCGTGTCGATGATCGTGTACTTCTGTCCGCCGCGCGTGAAGTCGAGCGAGATCGCGTCGCGCGTCGTACCCGGCTCGTTGAACGCGATCATGCGCTCCTCACCGAGCACCGCATTCACGAAGGTGCTCTTGCCGACGTTGGGGCGGCCGACGATGGCGACCTTGATGGTGCTCGGACGCTCACCCTCGTTGCGCGGAGGCTCCGGCTCCTCGTCGTCGTCCGCGGGCACGAGGTCGAGCAGGTGCTCCACCAGCTCGCGCACGTTCTCGCCGTGCGCGGCCGAGATCGCCACGGGATCGCCAAGGGCGAGCTCGTGGAATTCGGCGACGCTGCGCTCCGGCGGAAGGCCTTCCGCCTTGTTGACGGCGAGCACCACGGGACGCCCCGACCTGCGCAGGAGGTCGGCGATCACCGCATCCTGCGGCGTGAGGCCGTCGCGTGCGTCGACGAGAAACACCACGACGTCGCACTCGGCGATCGCCTGCTTGGTCTGGCGCGCCATCTCGTGCAGGATGCCGCTAGTGGCCTTGGGCTCGAAGCCGCCGGTGTCGACCACGAAGAAGCGGCGCTCGCCCGCGCGCGCGCGCCCGTAGTGGCGGTCGCGCGTGAGGCCCGGATAGTCCGCGACCAGCGCGTCGCGCGACTTCGTCAGGCGGTTGAAGAGCGTGGACTTGCCGACATTGGGCCGGCCGACGAGGGCGATGGTGGGTAACACACCGGCCTATTTCGCGGTGACCGCGTAAAGGTTGCCGTTGGCGGTCTGGAACAGGATGGAGGCGAGGAACAGCGCCGGCTGCGACGTCGGCGCGGAGCCGTCGGTGGCCATGCGTCCGACGTACGCGCCGTTGGTGGTCGCGAGCAGGTGCACGTAGCCCTCGACGTCGACCACCGCGACGAGGTCGGTGCCGATCACCTGCGGCCCGCCGATCTTGCGTGCCGCGAGGCGGTCCTGCTTCCACACCGACGCCCCCGTGGTGCGGTCGAACGCCTGCACGGCGCCCTTGTCGTCGGTCACGTAGACGTTCTTACCGTCTCCAGCGAGACCGTAGAGGCTCGACACGTCGCGCGACCAGTTGAGCGTTCCGCGCGTGACGTCGAAGCACGCCACGCGTCCCTGGTACGCGACCGCGCAAACCTGCTGCCCGTCGACGAGGGGAAGCGAAGTGACGTCGGCGATCCGCTCGAGCTCGGTTGCGCCCTTCGGATTGGCGACGGTCGCATCCCAGCCCACGATGCCGGTCTGGAGGTCGAGCGCGAGCAGGCGCCCGCCCGCGGTGCCGACGAACACGCCGCCGCGCGTCGATACGAGGCCCGCGAAATTGCGCACCGTGAGCGCCGGCGACGTGCGCTGGTTGACCCACTTCCTGCTGCCCTCGGAGGCGGAGAGCGCGTGCAGGTTGCCGTCGCCCGTGAGCACCGCCACCACGCCGTTGTCGACGCGAGGCGGCGCGATCACTTCGGTGGACACGCGCGCCGTCCACTTGGCGCGTCCGTCCGCGGCGTCGAACGCGAGCACCTCGCCCTTGTCGGTGCCGACCGCGACCGTGGTCGCGTCGGCGCCCACACCGGCCGACAGCGTCTTGCCGGCCGAGGTGCGCCACACGACGCGCCCGGTGGCGGCGTCGAGGCGAAGGATGGTGCCGTCGATCGCAGCCGCGTACACCGCGTCGTTGGTTACGATCGGTGCGAACCCGGGCACCGCCCGGCCGACCGACGCCGACCAGTTCACCGAAGCGGTCGAGCTCGGCTGCAGCTCGGGCAGCGGCCCGGGCTTGTTGCTGTTCCAGAGCCAGCGCAGCGAGAACGCGGGCGGCACCGGAAGGTAGTCGTAGATCGAGAAACTGCCGCAGCCCGCCAACGCAAGCGCGGCGACGAGCGAGGCGGCGAGGGTACGACGGCGGGTCATGGCTTGACGGGAGCGGCGGCCGGCGCAGCGGAAGGCGCCGCCGGCGCGGGGGGAACCAGCGCCGCCGCCGGTGCGGGGGCGCCGCCGATCGAATCGAGCTTCACCTGCACGTACTGCTTGTAGCTCGACTTGGCGTCGAGCTTGGCGAGCGCGTCGGCGTACGCTGCGCGCGCATCCGCGGTCTTTCCCGCCGCCACCAGGGCGTCGCCGCGCAGGTCCGCGTACAGGCCGGCATAGGGCGCGCCGTGCTTCGCATCGAGGATCTTGAGCGCCTCGTCGTACTGCTTGTCGTTGACGAGCACTTCGGCCAGGCGATAGCGGGCGATCTCCTTCAGGTCCGTCTCGTCGGATTTGTCGATGACCCAGGAAAGCTGCGCGCGCGCGCCCGCGGTGTCGCCGCTGTCGAACAGCATCTTGGCGAGCACGAGTCCCGCGCGCGGCGCATAGCCGGTGCCCGCGTACTTGCCGGTGAGCTGCGCGGTGGCGTCCTTGGCCTTCGCCAGGTCCTGCGCGCGCACCGCCTGCGAGAGCGCGGTGAAGAGCGCGGAGGCTTCCTCGGCCTGCTTGGCCGTGTACCAGCGCCATCCCTGGAAGCCGGCCAGCGCGAGGCAGGCGACGAGCGCGACCCACGTGACGGCGTTGCCCCAGCGCTGCCACCACGCCTTCAAGTCGTCCAGCTGTTCCTGCTCTTGGAGATCGTAGACTGCCATGACTGTCCTTTTTCTACATTGCCAGGAGCCGCTGCGCGACGTCGCGCGACGGCACCGCGAACTGCTCGCCGCTCTCCCGCAGCGGCTTGATGGCGACGGTGTCGGTCGCCGCCTCTTCCTCGCCGATGATGAGCGCATGACGCGCGGCGCTCGCGTCGGCGCGCTTCATCTGCGACTTCATGCTGCCGCCGCCCGCGTTGACGACGATGCGCAGGCCGGCGTCGCGTAACTGCTCGGCGAGGTTGCGCGCGAGTGTGGCGGCGTCCGCGCCGTCGTGGACGACGTACGCGTGCGGCTGCGCCTGCGCCCTCGCTCCCGCGGATGCGAGCAGCACGATCATGCGTTCGATGCCGATCGCGAAACCGCAGGCGAAGCTCTTCCTGCCGCCCAGCATCTCGAAGAGATAGTCGTAACGGCCGCCGCCCGCGACGGTGCCCTGCGAGCCCAGCTCACCGCTCGTGGCCACCCACTCGAACACGGTGCGATTGTAATAGTCGAGCCCGCGCACGAGCCGCGGATTGACGACGTAGGCGAGGCCTGCATCGCCGAGCATCATCTGCAGCGCCTCGAAGTGCGCGCGCGACTCACTGCCGATGTGGTCGATGAGCCTTGGCGCCGCCTCGATCATCTCCTGCATCGCGGGATTCTTGCTGTCGAGGATGCGCAGCGGATTGGTGTGCAGGCGCCGCTGCGCGTCACCGTCGAGCAGGCTCGCGTGGGCCTCGAAGTGGGCGATCAGCGCCTTCCTGTGCTCCGCGCGGTCGGCGGTGTCGCCGATCGAGTTGAGCTGCAGCTCGATGCCCGTCAGCCCCAGCGCCTTCCACAGGCGCGCGAGCATCACGATTTGCTCGGCATCGGCGTCCGGTCCCGCCAACCCGAGCGCCTCGGCATCGAGCTGGTGGAACTGGCGATAGCGGCCCTTCTGCGGACGCTCGTGGCGGAACATCGGACCCGCGGTCCACACGCGCTGCGGGCGGTCGTAGGTAAGGTTGTGCTGGAGCGTGGCGCGCACGATGCCCGATGTCGCTTCCGGACGCAGCGTGAGCGACTCGCCATTGAGCTTGTCCTCGAAGGTGTACATCTCCTTCTCGACGACATCGGTGTGCTCGCCGATGCCGCGCACGAAGAGCGCCGTCGGCTCGACGATGGGCACGCGGATGTTGCGATAGCCGTACTGCGATAGCACGTTGCGCGCGGTGTCCTCGAACAGCTCCCACAGCGGGGCCTCGTCGGGCAGCACGTCGTTCATGCCGCGCACGGCTTGCAGTGTCGTGCCCATGACCTACAGCACTGCCTTGACGGCGATGGTCTTGCGCTCGGGCCGGAGGCCCGGTCCCGGCGTCTCGCCGCCGTAGGTCGCGCGCACGTAGGCCTCGACCAGCGCCTGGAACTCCTCGGCGATGTGGCCGCCCTTGAGCGTGATCGTCTTCTCGCCGTCGACGTACACCGGCGCCACGGGGGTCTCGCCGGTGCCGGGCAGCGAGATGCCGATGTTGGCGAGCTTGGACTCGCCCGGACCGTTCACCACGCATCCCATCACGGCCACGTGCATGTCCTCGACGCCGGGATAGCGCGCGCGCCACGCCGGCATCGATGCCCGGAGGTACGACTGGATGCGCTCGGCGAGCTCCTGGAAGTAGGTGCTGGTCGTGCGCCCGCATCCGGGGCAGGCGGTGACCTGGGGCGTGAACGAGCGCAGGCCCATGGTCTGCAGGATCTCCTGCGCGACGATCACCTCGCGCGCGCGGTCGCCGTTGGGCTCGGGCGTGAGCGAGACGCGGATGGTGTCGCCGATGCCTTCCTGCAGCAGCACGGCCATGGCCGCGGTGGAGGCCACGATTCCCTTGCTGCCCATGCCGGCTTCGGTGAGCCCGAGGTGCAGCGGGTAATCGCAACGCCGCGCCAGCTCGCGGTACACCGCGATCAGGTCCTGCACCGACGATACCTTGCACGAGAGCACGATGCGCTCGCCCGGCAGGCCGAGCGATTCCGCGCGCCGCGCGCTGCCCACGGCGGACTCGATCAGCGCCTCGCGCATCACGGCCTCGGCGGCCGCGGGCTGCGCGAGCTTCGCGTTGTCGTCCATCATGCGCGCGAGCAGGTCGGCGTCGAGGCTGCCCCAGTTGACGCCGATGCGCACCGGCTTGCCGAACTCGAGGGCCTTCTCGATCATCACCGTGAACTGCGGGTCGCGCTTGCTGCCCTTGCCGACGTTGCCCGGATTGATGCGGAACTTGGCGAGCGCCTGCGCGCACTCGCGGTTCTCGGTGAGGAGCTTGTGGCCGTTGAAGTGGAAGTCGCCGATGAGCGGCACGCGGCAGCCCATGGCGTCGAGCTTCTCGCGGATCGCGGGGACGCCCGCCGCGGCCTCGGTCGAGTTGACCGTGACGCGCACGAGCTCCGAGCCCGCGTCGGCCAGCGCCTTCACCTGCGCGACGGTGGACGCGACGTCGGCAGTGTCGGTGTTGGTCATCGACTGCACGACGATGGGCGCGCTGCCGCCGACGCGGATCCCGCCTACGTCGCATTGTCGCGTCGGGTGCCGTTTCATGGCTTGATCTGGAACTTGGCGACGTTCTGCTTCACGTACGGCGTGGTGTCGTACGGCGCGCCGCGCATCGTGACCGTGACCGCTTCCGCGTTGCCGAGCACGACCTCGAGCGGGAAGGCGCCGCCGACGGCGTGCGTGGCGCCCGGATACCCCATCGTGGACAGCACGATCGCGCCCTTGGCATCCTTGACTTCGATCCACGATGTGCCGCGAAAGACGAACACGAGCGGGGTCTCGGTGCCCGGTGCGATCGGCGCGGCGATGGTCGGCGGCTCCGCGGATGCGGTCTCGCTGGCGGCGGTGGCGGGGGCTCCCGTCGCGGTGGCGGCGGGCGCCGGCGTGACTTCCGTGGCAGGCCCGGGCGCCGCTGCGGGCGCAGGCGGCGGGGCGGTCTTCGCGGGCGCGGCGCTGCGTCCCGTGAGCTCGCTCTTGCCGCGCTCGAGCAACGGACGCCCGAATTCGTACGCAAGCGCGATGGCAATGATCGCGACGAGCGCGAGCGGGATCGCCCAGCGCGCGCGCGGCGGCTTGGCGGAGTTGTCGATGGGCAGGTCGCCCATCGTGCGGGTGGTCGGCGCGAGCGTGGGCCGGTCGAGCGACGGTGCCGCGGCACTTTCCGGCAGCGCGGCGAGCAGCGCCTCCGGATCGAGGTGCAGCAGGCGCGCGTAGTTGCGCATGAACCCGCGCACGAACGTGCGTCCGGGAAGGTGCGCGTAGTCGTCGTCCTCGAGCGCCTGCACCTGCCGCGGCGCGAGCTTGAGCTGCTGCGAGACGGTGTCGATCGACCACCCGGCCGACTCGCGCGCCTGGCGCAGCATGGTCCCGGCCGACACCATGGCGGCGCCGCCGCTCGCGTCGACGTCTTCGCTCGAGGTCACGTTGCGCGACTCACTGGCACACGCCCGGCGGGATGGCCTTGGCCTCCACCGATTCCGGGTACCGGGTCTTCAACTGCTGGACGTACGAGGCCTCGGTGACGCGGTCCTGCGCCTTGCGCTCGATGCACATGCCGAGATACAGCGCGTCGGGCGCGGGATTGGGCGTCGCCATCACGCGGCGCATCAGCGTGCGCGCTTCCTCGATCCGGTTCTCGCGATAGAGCAGGAGCGCCAGGTTGTAGGACGCGGACACGTTGCCGGGGTTGATGGTCATCGCGCGCCGCAGGTACTCCTCGCCCGCGCGCTTGTCCCCGATCTCGATCGAGCACTTGCCCGCGTTGGTGAGGGCGATGTCCGGGCTCTTGTAGAGCGGGTTGCGGATTGCCGCCTCGAACTCGGGGATCGACTCGCGCGGCTTGCCGTGCGTGCAGAGGTACCAGCCCCAGTTCTGGCGGATCTCGGAATCGGTGGGCGCGAGTGCCAGGGCCTGCTGGAAGTTGCGCGCGGCGTTGGCGTCCTCGCCGAGCACCGCGTACACGAGGCCGTAGACGTTGTAGA
>CAZIZD010000040.1:0-17904 GCA_964543615.1 uncultured Alcaligenaceae bacterium
GTTGCGCTCCCAGAACTCCGCGGCGCGCGTCGACGTCGGCTCGCCGGCCGCATCGAACTCGGTCGGGGCCTGTGCCTTGAACGCCGCGCGGCGCTGCTCGTTCTCCGCGTACCGCTTCGCTTTCAGCGACTCGGCCTGGCTCAGCTGCTGGTTCTCGTGCCCGGCGGGCGGCGGCGCGGTCGGGCGCTGCTTCTCCGTGAACTCGGTCGGGTGCGCGGCGCGGTACCTGTCGAAGAATTCGACAGCGGCGCCCCAGTCCGCGAGGCTCGCCTGCGGGCCGGTCATCACGCCGCGCAGGTGCTCCGTCATCCGATCGACGGCCGCGCGCTCCTCCGTGGTCATCTTCGCGTACGCGGGGTTTGCCTTCGAGTGCGTCGCGCCCGCGTAGAGCATCCCCGCCGCGGCGATGCCGAGCCCCATGCCGACCGCCTCGCGCGAGCCGAGCTTGCCGGCGGCAGCCGTGGCCTTCGCGCCGAGGTTCATCGAGTCCCACTGGTCGCCGGCCTCCGCGTGCGCGGCTTCCCACGCGCCGAACTGCGCGCCGACCATGTAGGAGTCCATCCAGTGCATCGTCTGCGCGGCCCAGCGCTTGTTCCGGGTCGTGGTCTCCACGAGCTCGCGGATCGTCGTGCTCGCGCTCGGCAGCGTCTGGAGGCGGCGGATGTACTCCTGCGGCCAGTCCGCGCGCGAGGCGTTCAACGCGTCAGCGAACGCGCGCGAGCCGGGTAGTCCCGTGCGCGAGAACGCGACCGCGAGCGCCTTCGTGACCGGCCGCGCGACGACGTGTGCGATCGACGAGCCCGCGCCGAGCAGGATCCCGCGCGTGGTCGCCTCGCCCTGGCTCTCGCCAGTGATCGCGGCTTTCAGGTTCTCGTACGCGACCATCTCGGCCGTGCCGGTCAGGCCCGTCGGCAGGAAGCCACCGCCCGCGCGCGACGCGTTCGCGACGTTGCCGAACGCCTTCGCCGTCTGCGCAGCGAGCTTCACGCGCGGGCCGCCAGCGGCAACAGCCGTGTCGAGGCCCACAGCGCCCGCGGCTTTCATGGCGCCCATCGTCGCGATGAAGTCGACCACCATGCCGCTCGCGCCGAGCGCGTGGTCGAGCATCGACGGCTTCAAGCCGCCCTGGATCTGTGCCTGCACCTCATCGTGCACCGCGCGCGCCCAGGCGGGATCGCGGAGACGCGCGAGCGACAGCGCCCGGTTCTGCACGGCCGTGCCGGAGTCGTCGTTGCCCGACAGGTTCGGGACGAACGGCATCACGAGCCCCGGCTGCGCGGTCTGGACGTTGAGGTAGTTGCTCTCGACGTCGCCGCCATCGGGAGTCATCGCGCGCTCGAGCGCCAGCGCAGCGTTGTACGCGACGCCCATGTTCTGTACGGCGTGCTGGAGCGGCGCCGGGAACGAGCTCCAGTGGTCGACGTTGAGCAGCGCCTCTTTGATCGAGGTCTTCGCCAGCTCGTCGAGTTCGGGGATCGCCTGCGGCCCGCGCACCGTGTCGATCGTGCGGCCTTCGCCCAGCGGCGCGGTCGCGATCGCTTCGCGGTACTGCGCGTCCGGGTCGTCGAAGCGCACGCGCCACTTCGCGAGCTCGGGGCGCACGAACAGCTTCCCGCCCGTTCCGCCGAGCCAGCCGCGCTCGGTCGTGTAGTCGTCGACCAGCTTGCCGGGTGCGTCAGGCGCGTCTTCCGCGCTGCGCTTCCTGAAGAGGTCCAGGCCCGCGCTGCGTTGCTGCGCCTCCTGGCTGTACGCGTTGATGCCCTCGCTCAGCGCGGTCGCGACCTTCGAGGAGCCAAACGGATCTTCCTGCGCGGGTCCGCCAAGCATCCCGCTGATTTCGTCGAGCTGCGAACGCATCGCGCGGATCTGCGGGCGCGTGCCCTCGTGCCACGCGTCGAAGTCCAGCGCGCGCACGATCTCCGCGGCGCCCGCGCGCAGGTTGAACGCGTC
Source organism: uncultured Alcaligenaceae bacterium (assembly GCA_964543615.1). GTDB lineage: Bacteria > Pseudomonadota > Gammaproteobacteria > Burkholderiales > Casimicrobiaceae > VBCG01. Next base: position 1,951 of record CAZIZD010000040.1, read on the forward strand.
CGGGGAGTCGCCGCCAGAGAACATCGCGTTCTTGAGGAGCGTCGCGCCCTCGACGATCGCCGCGCCCGCGCGCTGCTTCACCGCGGGGTCCGGGTTCGCGTCGCGGTCGTTCATCGCGCGGATGATCCCGCGCACGACGTCGCCGCCGGTCAGCTCAGGAGTCGAGGCGACGGGTGCCGCCTGCGGCTGTTCCGCGAGCTTCACTTCTTGGGTTCGCCGTTGAGCAGGTAGTAGTTCAGGTTCGGCGCGACAGCTTGGAGTGAGCTGGCCGGTGCCTGCGTCGGCGCCGCCGCCGACGGTTTCGGAGGAGTCTTCGTCGGCTCACCGGCCGGTGTCTTCTGCGGAGCGGCGGGCGCGGAGGGTTGCTGCGCGCCGGCCTTCTTCGCTTCGGAGTCCGTGACGGGGCCGGGACCGCTCTTGAGGCGGCCCTGGATCAGGTCGTTGTACGGGCCGGGCGTGTTCACCACGCGCTCGACCATCATGCGCGCGCGCGCGTCCTGCACGCCTTCGAGCGCGATGCCGCCGCCTTCGACGGGCACCCAGCGCACGTTCGCTTGCAGACCGCCCGCGCCGAGCAGCTGCGCCTTGAGCACCTTGCCCTGCGCTTCGCTGCCCGCGATGCGCGTCATCATGTCGTCGGGGAAGTCCGCTTCCGTCGCCGTGAGCGGCTGCATCGGCGCCGCGTTGATCTCGGCCTGCCCCGGCGGCTGGAGCGTCTGCGTCTGGTTCGCCGCGGGCGCGGGCGTGCCGACGAGGTTCTTGAACGTCCCGCCGAGGTCGTCGCGGAACTTCGCCTCCATCGCGAGCGCGGCCGTGTGCTCGTCCGTCGGCATCGACTTGATCGTCTCGTTCAGCGCGCGCGCGATGCCGAGCTGCATCCCCTGGCTGATCGAACGCGTGCCGAGCTGATCGAGCGCGCCGTTCGTCACGAGGATCGAGAGGTTCCCGAACGCGGCTGGGTTGTAGAGCTCGACCTCGCGGCCCTTCATGAAGTCCTTGAGCTGGCCCTTGAGCGCGGTCTCGCCCTCGGGTTGCAGGTACGGACGCGCGTCCTTCGCACCCGCGAACAGCTCGTTCACGATCTCGTCTTCGGTCTTGTTCGTGTGCAGGAGCTGCGCGGGGCTGATCGACACGCGACGGAAGAACGGATTCTCCTGCGTGCGGATCGACGACAGCACCGACTGCGCGGCGCCGAACGCACGCTGCTCGTCGATCTTGTCCTGCGATTCGCGCTCTTCCTTCGCGACCTGCGCCTGCGCCGTGGCATTCGCGCGCGCGTTCGCCGCGCTCTGCTGCAACGACTCGCGCTCGATGCTTGCGATGTCGTGTCCGCGTGCGATCTCCGCAGCGTTCTTGTCCGACAGCCGCTGCGACTCGTACTGGAAGATGTCGCGGCCGCGCTGGAAGTTCTCTTGCCGCGTCTGCGTCTCGCGCTGGAAGTTGCGATCGCCCTCGATCTCCGCGATGCGGTCGAGCCGAGCTGTGCGCTTCTCCAGCGATTCGCGCAGCGCGCGCGCGGCCATGAGCGCTCCACTCGCGGGCGTCGCTGCGGAGTAGTCCGAGAACTGCCGCGAGAGATCACTCGGCGGCGGCGCGCGGTAGAAGTTCGGGTCGAACGGCATGGGTTACGGGCGTTGCAAGAAGTACGGGACCGAACTGGCCGCGGCTGCCGGCGGTCCACCGAACGCTCCGATCGCCGCACCGCCGAATTCGCCCGCAGCTCCGAGATACGCGGCTTGCTGGTTCGCCTTCTGCGCCCTGCGCGCGAGGTACGCCTGGAACGTGAGCCCGATCTCGTCGCGCTTCACGCCCGCGAGCTCCGTCGCCGTGCCTTTGTCGAGCGTCGCGAGGTCGTTGTTGAGCCCGTACGCCGTCTCCGCGCCCGCCATGCCGACGTCACGAATCGCCTGCGCGCGCCGCTCCATCGCGCTACGCATCCCGAAGCCCGTCGACAGGCCCTGCGCGCGGTTCTCGTAACCGACGCCGCGCTCGACCTCGTTCTGCCCCGACGCGATCCCGCCGAGCCTGCGCGCGAACGCAGCGCCGTACGCATCACGCAACCGCACCTCCGCGTTCGCGCTCCCGCGCAGCGCGTACCGCGCGATGGCCGAGAACCCGTTGTCGCCCTGGAGCCCCGGCGGCAGACCTTGCGGCGCCTGGTTGCCGGTGAACGCCTGGTAGTCGAGACCTCCCGCGCCCGCGACACCTTCCGCGTAGCCGCCCGATGGATACCCGCCCGGCCCGGTGCGCGGCGCGAACGGCGTCGCGTACTGCGGCGCGTTGTACTTCTCGAGCCCCTGCGGAGGAGTCGGAGGCGGGGTGAACGTCGGCTGCGTGTTCACGCTCTGCCGCGAGAGGTAGTCCTCCATGTACCCGACCATCTACGTCTCCTGCTCCGAGAGCTGCACCTTCCACGCTTGGCCCGTGATCTTCCAGCGCGCGCCCGCCGTCAGCGGTTCGCTACTGATCCTGACCTGGAAGTGGTTGCCGAGCAAGGCCGCCGACTTCGCAACCTTGAGTCGCCGACCATTCAGCGGGATCGCGCCCTCCGTCGTCGCGACCGCAACCTGCCGGTCGACCATGAACTCGAAGCGCACGAGGCCCGTGCTCCCCGCTTCGACTTCGACGTCGAGGTAGGAGTGCCGCTTGCGCAAAGCGAACGCGCCGAAGTCGAATTGCTTCGACGTCCAGACGTGCACCTGCGCACCGACCGTCGCGTCAGCCGTCGGGTCGGGCAGCACCGCCACCGGCTCCGAGAGGTGCAGGATCCCGCCCTCGCACGAGAGGATCGTCGCCTGGTAGTCCGTGCCGCCGACGTTGAACACGCGCGCGCCGTTCGCGGACGTGACGAGCGCGCCGCCCACGCGCCAGCGCACGACCGTCCCGCGCAGCCCGTCGAGGTCCGTGTCGACGTAGCCCGAGCCCAGGAGGATCGCGGTCGACGTCGAGCCCGCGCCAGCGACGCGCACTGCGCTCGATCCCGAGTCCTCCTCGTTCGTGCCCATGCAGAGCAGCGCGGTGTCTTCGCGGTCCATCCACACGAGGAAGCCCTCATGCGTGCCGCCGACGATGCGCTGGATGCCGCCGGCCGGGTCGCGCACCGTCGCGAGCGCCGTGATGCGCGGGTCACGGTAGCGGCCGAAGATCGGCCCCATCGCCGCGATCCGCTCGTCCGAGAAGTTCGACGCGAGCGACTTCACCGTCACGAGGTACTGCCCGCGCAGCCGGTTCGCGCACGCGCTCGACCTGTCTGAGAACGCCGGGTCGAGCTCTTCCTTGAACAGACGCTCGATCTTCTCGGAGAGCCACGCGACTTGCGCGAGGTCGGATGCCGTGCCGCCGCGCGCCGCGTGCACGAGGCCGTTGTCGCCGCGCCAGATCGCGCGCCCGTCGATCGCGAGCAGGCTCTGGTGCGCCACGCACCCCGCGCCGTTCGTGATGATCTTCGCGAGCAGCGTCCCGTCCGCGTTGAGCGTGATCGAGAACACGCCCTCGCGCTTCATCGCGAGCAGGAGGCCGTCCAGCTCGAGCAGCCCCTTCACCGAGTCGTCCGCGCCCGTGTTGAGCCGGATGCCGTCCGAGTAGCGGAACTGCGCGGGCAGCGCGTCCTTCGACGGCACGATCCCGTCGAGCTGTTCGAGCGCGGTCAGCGCCGCGGCGAAGAGGCGCCCGTTCGAGAGCGCTATCACGCGGCACTCGGGCGGCTCTCCGTTGTCGAATTCGAGCGGCAGTCCGTCGCCGATCTTCTCCTCGATGGCCTGGACCGCGACCTCGGCCGTGAGGTTTGGCACGCGCGCCACGCGGAAGAGGCTCGCCGCGTCGCCGTTCGCCGCCGAGCAGTAGACGTGGATCTCGAACTCGCCGACGTCGCGCGCGACCGGCAGCGCCTTGAGCAGCGCGCGCACCGCGCCGGACGGGTTGAGCGAGTCCTCGCCCGCGGGCACGACGCGCAGCACGGGTCCGGGGTTCGAGGAGATCCCCTGGTTCAGGTCGAAGAACGCGACCGCGAAGTACCGCGGCGCGGCCCAGGTCGCGGCCGACTGCACTTGCTTCCAGATCGGTTTCGTCGCGGCCGCGAGCGAGGCCGTGCAGGTCGGCTCGGTGTTCGGCGAGTGCGGGTCGGCGAGCACCTCGAGCCCGGCGTTCGGCTGCGTCGTGACCGAACTCGTCCAGCCGGCACCGGTGTAGACCTGCCCGTCGGTGCAGAAGAACTGGAGCCCGTTGTCGAAGCGCAGCGGGCCGGGCTCGCCGGTCGAATCGTAGTTCTGCGCGGTGAACCTGTCCGTGCCGACCGCCATCGGGTCGCGGCCCGCGCCGACCGTGGCCGCGAGCGTCGCGTAGTTCTCGAAGCACAGCGCGTTCGTGCCCGACGCCGAGCCCGCCGTGACGCCCCAGCCCGGCGTCCAGACCTCGCCCTCGTGCGGCGCGAAGCCGTTGATCGGGCTCGACTGGAGCGACGTGCCGAACGCCTCGATGTTCGCGGAGCTCGCGTCCGGCGAATGCGACGCGTCGAACTGCTCGCCCTTCACGAGCGCGGTCCCGGCGAAGACGCCGCCCGCGACGTTCACGGGGCCGGTCAGGTTCGGGACCGAGCCGTCGAGCGCGGCGACGTGGAGCGTGTTGCCGTCGGGCACGTCGACGATCCGGTACACGATGCCCTGGAACGCGCCGGACGCGAACTGGAAGAGCATCCCGCACATGTCCGGGTGGAAGAGGCGGAAGCCCACCGCGCCGGCCGGATCAGCCCACGCCTGCGCCTGGCCGCCGGCGCCCTGCGCCGCGACGCCCGCGTTGACGACGCCCGCGGGCGCGCCGGTGAAGACAGCGCCGGGCGGCGTGACCATGCCGGTCGCCGTGCAGCCAGCCGGGCCGTTCGCCGTCGTGAACGAGACGAGGTTCCGGCTCCAGTTGTCCGTGAGTGCGGTCGCCGAGATTAGCGCGTCGAGCGGCTCGTCCTTGCCGCCGGCCGCCGCGGGCGCGCTGCGGCGGAAGCGGCGCACGATCGCGATGTTGTGCATCGGGCGCGTCGTGCCCGCGACGGCGGTGCCGGTCGCTCCAGACACGTCTCCGGTGATGACTTGGCCGGCGGTCGGGATCGCCGCGGACGTCGGGAATCCCGCGTTCGTGATGCCGAGCACGTACTCGATGCCGAGCAGCGAGCCCGCGCCGTACTGCTTGATGACGATGCCGTACTGCGTGCCGGCACCGAACACGCCCGCCGGCCAGTAGATTCGTTCGCCGACTTGGAACGTGCCCGCCGCCCCCGCGCTGAACGTCGTCTTGCGAATGCGCCCGTCGGTGTAGAACGAATTCTCCCAGTTGCCCTCGGTGAGATTGTTCTCGGGCCAACGCACGCGCAAATTGATGTAGTGCAGCTCGCCGACCTTGAAGCACGGGCTCGACGACTGCACGACGACCTCGCGCTTCAGGTACGTGTCGAACCAGCCGATCACGAGCGCGCCGTCTCTGCATTCGACGAACGGGCCGCCACTCTCTTTCGAGATCGCCTTGCGCCAAATGTTCACGCGACCGGCGATGGATTGAGGCTTCCAATAGCACTTGAAGTGCCAGTAGTCGTCTTTCTCAAAGACCATCGCCGTCGCGTCTGCGCCGGACAATGCCTGCAACAGGTAATTGTTCCCCGGCGTCTTGTAGTGATTGATCTGCTTCGCCGCGCCCGGCACCGCCTGCACGATCGGATCGTTGTCGGGATTCGTGCCGCTCGTGCCGCGGACGTTCGGATCCCAGAGCGGGAAGCGCGTGAGCTCCAGTCCGAGCTCCGAGAGCGGAGGCAACACGCCCGCGTGACTCGCGCGGTCGCCGTTGATGAGCGCGACACGCTCGCCGTTCACCGCGTAGAGCTGCTGCCCGAACCGCGCGAACGAGATCATGTCCTCCGAGCGCCCGAACTCGTGCCACAGCGAGATGAAAGGGTGCGAGCGAATGACGCCGTACTGGTGCGCGGCCGCGTCGAAGACGTGATGTCCGACGCCCTCCGCGAGCGGGCCGAGCATGTTGAAGAGCACGCTCGCGTCCGTGCCGTACGTGAGCGCGAAGGGGTCGAAGTTCGCGAGGCTCTGCGTCGAGTCCGCGGTCGCGACGAACTGCGCGAGCGATCCGCCGAGCGAGTGCAGCCAGCCCTGGATCCTCTGCGGCGAGAGCTGCGGGCCGTTGCCTGAGATCGACGCGGCCGCGATCGGCGCCTTGTACGCGTCGCGCGCCGCACCGAATGCCGCGATGCCGAGCGCGCCAGGTTGCACAATCGTCGACGTGCGCAGCCAGTCCGTCGACTGCGTGATCGCCGCGTTCGACTCGACGCCGTTCACCGCGACCATGACGCGCTTGCCGTTCACGAAGCAGTACGGCTTCAGGAGCACCGAGACGCCGCCGGAGCTGCGCGTCACGAGCACCCAGCGGATGTGCGTGTCCTCGCCGTCCGTGAGCGCCTCCGCCGCCGTCGCGATGTAGAGGCCCTTCTCGGGCACGCCGCTGGATGTTGCCGCGGTCGATCCCAGCACGAGCTCGGGGCGCCCCCGGCTCAGGCGCTGGATCATGTGGATGCGGTTCGTGCCCGCGGTCTTCTGCGAGTCCGTGGTCGGATCGCCCACCCACAGGATCGTCTGGTACGCGCCGGTCGTCTCCGGGCGCACCCACGCGTCCCAGCGCGACGAGTACGCGTGCGTCGGGCTCGGCTGGAACACGAGGCCCAGCGGCGCGCGGAACTCCAGGCGGTCGTCCTGAAGCGGCAGGAAGAGATCCGACACCGAACTCGACGTGCGCGCGCGGAACGCCAGCGAGCGCGTGATCAGGGGCGTCGGGCCGTACGCGCGCCAGCGGTCGTCGGCCTCGAACAGCGCGCCGCGCGCGCCCGCGTAGATCGTGTCGGCCACGCTCGAGATGCCGAGGATGCCGTCGCGTTGCCCCGCGCGCCGCGGCGTCACGAGCCCGCGCGTCCAGCGCGGCAGCACGTCGACCGCACCCGGCCCATACACGCGCGCGCGGAAGTCGACCGAGACCGGCGCGAGGTTCTTGAAGAGCGGTTCCGTGATCAGGGCGTCCGCCGTCGTCGACGTCGCGGGGTCGTACGGCTTCCCGCCAGCGAGCGGCAGGGGGAGCGTCCGCATCGCATCCTCGAACGCGGTGTACCCGAGCAGGCGGAACACGCTCGCGCCGGCCGCGCGCCTGGTCGCGTCGTTGAGCGGGTTCGCGAGCGTCAGGCTCTTGCCGTCCGCGGCGACCGTCGACGCGCGGTAGAACTCGTTCTGCTCAAAGCCCGGCACCTCCGGTTTCGGCACGTCGAAGACGTCGCCCTCGGGCAGCACGTACGCGCCCGAAACGCTGTCTTTCGTGTCCTGCGGCGCCTCCGTGAAGAAACGGCCGGCGCTCGACGGCGTGACCGTAGCCGAGCCCTGCGTCACGTTCACCGTGCGCAGACCGCGGCCCAGCGGCTGCTTGATGTCGGCCTCCGTGAGGAGCCGCGGCGGGAGGCACTTGAGCCCTTCGAGCTTGCCGTCGCGACCGAGCACCACGCCGCCGTTCGTCGTCGGCAGCGCGCCGGGCGGCGACGCGCCGTGCACGCGAACCTCGTCGAGGATGATCGGGCACGAGAGCTCGGCGTAGCCCTTGCCGCCGGGATTGTGCGCGCCGCCGATCGTGATGACCGAGCGCACGAGGTCGCGCTTGCGAATCACCATCGACGCGCCCTGGTAGTACGTGCCGCTAAAGTCGTACGTCGTGCCGCCCGTCGCGCGGTACGCGAACTCCGCGTCGCCAGGGTCCGCGGTGCCCGGCAGGAAATCCTGCTTGGGGTGCATCGCGATGAACGGGATGTACGTGTCGGGCACGCCCGTCGATTGCAGCCCGACGACGATCGTGACCGGCTTGCCGACCCAGGCCGCGCTCGTGTCGTAGCGGGACACGTTCACGCCGCCGGAGAGGAACCACGGGAGCAGGTCCGAGTGGACGATCGGCCCCGTGTTCGTCTGATCGGACAGCGCCGCGAACTCCGCGCTGAAGCCCGCGGGCCGCGTGAAGCTCGCCGTGTTGCCGGAGTCCGAGCGCAGCGCGCGGTGCGTCAGCGTGAGGATCGGCCGCGGCACGCTCGCGAGCCCCGACGCGCTCGGCGACTTCGCCTCCCAGGTGATGATGTCCGGCACGAACCGCGGGCGGTTGCCGGTGAGTCCGGGGCCGTCCGGTAGGCCCTCCGCCCCGATGGGCGACATGATCGCGTAGAACGCCTCGGTGAAGATGCAGGTGATCTCGACGCCGAAGCCCTGCGCGTCGCCGCGGAGCATCGCCTCGAGCTCGCGCTTCGCGACCGGGTTCTCGGTGAGGTCGAGGATCAGCGCCTCGCCTTGGCCCGAGAGGAACACCTGCTTCTTGCCGCGCGTACCGCCGTCGGCGACGCCCATCCCGAATGGACGTAGGAAACCGGCACGGGCGCCGCCGACAACGAGCTCGCGCACGATCTGTCCGCCCGCGTCGTCGAAGCGCCAGCACGCGAGCAGGTTCTCGCGGTCGGGCTCCGTCGTGTCCGCGAGGTCGATCGTCGAGTGGATCGAGAGCTTCCGCCGCGCGGCGAGCACCGGATCCGCCGTGTCGTACGCGCGCGGCGTCTTCCAGATGCGCAGCTCACCGAGCTCGAGCTCGCGCTGGTTCCAGCGGAACGATTGCACGAGCAGCGGCTTTTGGTTGCCGATCGCTCCGAACGCGTTGATCGACGAGCCGCCTAGGATCGTGACGTCGAAGTTCACGCCCGCCTCGGCGTACGACAGGATCGAGAAGATGGCGCCTCTCGAGTTGGGCGCGCCGACGTTGAAGTCCGCCGTCGTGACGAGCCGGTAGCCGCGCAGCGCCTCCGGGTTGAAGTTCGCCGTCACGCCCGCGCCGAGCCCAGACCAGTTCGCGTACGCGGCACCGTACGTCGCCATCGGGTCGATGCCGCCGTTCGTGTTGCCGTTCGTGAACCCGCCGTGGTTGATGCGAATGAACGCGTCGGCGTTGTTCACCTTGTAGCCGGTGAGCGTGTGCACGCCGCCGCCATAGATCGTCGCGACGGTGTTCGCGCTGCGGTCGATCATGCGCCAGCCGCCGAACTCCAGCGGCGCCGCGTCCGCGCCGTACGGGATGAAGCCGCACGTCTGCCACGGGTGCGATCGCATCCCGAGCCCGGCGAACATCGAGTCGCGGCCGGCGTAGCGCACGCCGTACTTCGCGAGGTATCGCAGCGAGTCCTGCGGGCCTTTGTAGACGTCGATCCCGCTCGTCGTTCCGCCGGCCGCGGAGTCGATGAAGGAGCCGATCAGCTCCGCTGGCGCGCCGTCTTCGGAGCACCAGAATTTCACGTACCCGTCGTGATTCCAGGCCGTGTTCGAGGCGACGCCGCCGGGCGATCCCGAGTCGATCTGCACCTGCAAGACGAGGCTGTAGCGCTTCCCAGGCTCGAAGAACTTGTGGAAGATGATCCCGCGGAACGCGCGCGTCGAGAACGCGCCAGCCGTCGGCGCGGCGCCGCTCGTCAGCGAGTAGCGCATGTTGTTGACGACGAGCTCGCCCGCTTCCGCGGCGTCGAACCAGATGAAGCACGGGCAGTAGTTCGACGGGCGCGAGACCGGCGCGGTGATCCCGCTCGCGTCGCCGAGCGCCTGCTTGCCGATGTTGACGCCGCCGAGCGCCAAGCTCATCGGCGCGGTGCGGTCGCCGCCCTTCTGCACGAGCGACCAGAACTCGTCGAGCGCTTCGTCGAAGCCGTGGAACGGGTTGTAGTTCGCGTCCGGCGCGACCGGCGCGTTGGCGCCCTTCGTGTCCTGCTCGAACAGCCGCTCCTCGATCGGCAGACGGAACGAGATGTTCAGCTCGAAGCTGTGCCCGCGGCGATTGTGGAACGTGTCCGACGCGGGGAACGTGCCCTCGAAGTCGAACAGCCCGCCGATGTCGTAGTCCTCGTTGTACGCGAACGCGACGTCGCCGCGCAGCGGGACCGACTTGCCCGCCATGATCGGCAACGGCGCGAGACCGGGATCGACGCGCGTGCGCAGGCCCGTGCCCGGCGCGACCTGGTTCCCGAACTTGCGCATCCCGCCGGTCGTCTCCAGCGCTCCGTTGTCGAACTCGATGTTCAGGCAATGCGGAGTCTCGGAGTCGTCGATCAGCGTGGCCGGATCGTGCACGTTCAATCCGCCCGCGAGCTTCTTCTGCTCGAGCAGCGGGATGAACGGGCTGTCCGTTTTCGCCTGAGCCATCAGTCGGCGTTCGAGAAGAAGATGCAGAGGTCGACCGTGGTCGCGCTCGCGATGAGTCCGAATGGTCCGCGCCAGGGGATCTCGAGCTCCAGCGGGATCGGGAGCGGCGTCGTCACGGCCGCCGAACCCTGAAGCGTGGTCGTCGGGACGATCTCGGTCGCGCCGTCACCCGCGAGCACGTCGAACGTCGCCACGGCGGAGATCGGCGCGCGGTGCACGATCACGCGCTCCAGCACGCACGGTCGGCGCTCGGCGCGCTGGCCCTGCAAGATCGACGGCGAGAACACGGCACACGCCGTCGCCGCCGCGGGCGTCGTCGCATCGAGCGCGGGGTTCGTCGCGTGCCGCCAGATGTCGCGGATCGTCACCGTGCCCGGCGCGGTCTTCGACGCGACCGTGGCCCAGAAGCCATCAGCGGTCACGAGCAGATCGCCGACCGCGATGTTGGCGAATGCACCAGCCGCGTTCCCGGCGAATGCCGCGTTGAACGGCGTCGCGTTCGCATCGGTGAGGCTCCAGGTTCCGTACGCGATCCGGCCACCCTGCGGGTTCGCGGGCGGGCTTGCGACCGCGTGCGTCGTGTTCGCCGCCGTCGTCGCGCCGCGGAACGTGCACTTGCCGCCCCTGCCGTCGCTGGGAATCGAAAACGCCGTTTGGCCCGCATCGAGTTTCATCCACTGCATGACTCACCTCAACGAGTTGTCGCGATCGTAGTTCGGTGCCGTGCCGACGTTCGTCCCGTCGGGTGCCTCGATGAAGTCGGGGCCGTCGTAGTCCTTGCGTCCGGCGTACTGTGCGAACGCCGCGAGCTCGCGCGAGAGCTCCGGTGCGAGCGCCTTCATGATCGGAACCGCGCCTTCCTTCATCAAGCACTGGTTCGCGGTGAGGAGCACCAGCGCGCGCGTGTGCTCGTCGGAGAACGGGATCACCGACTGCACGACGTCGTTCTGCGCGAGCGCGCTGTGGAACACGCCGTCGAACGTGAGCTTCTGCCGACGTGCGGAGTCGAGCAGTATGTTCGCCTTCGAGTACACGCAGCGCTGCACGATGCCGACGTTTTCGAGATCGGTCGCGCTCGAAACGTGAATCTGCGCGTTGACGTAGCAGCCCTCTTCGAGGCCCTCGCGGCCAACGAGCCCCGTGACGGGCAGGTACATTTCGTTCAGGCCGGCGGCTACGCTCGGCTGCGCGCCGATGGTGGCCTTGAAGAGCGGAGCGGGTGTCGTCGCGACTTCGAGGCACAGCTTCGGCGCGGACGAGAATCCCCAGACGCGCAGCGTGCGGATTCCGTCCCAGCGATAGCCCTGCGCGACGCCCTGGCGGATCTTCTCGATGCGGCCCGCGGCCGAGAGCGGAAGCGACTTTGACCAGAGGTACGGCGAGAACGTGACCTCGGTCGCGCTCGTTCCGTCGTTGAGCCGGAACACGCTCGACACGCTCGACACCCACGTCGGGAGTCGCCACTGCCAGGACGTGTCGTAGAGTTGCTGCGCGCTTGCAGCTTGCAGCGCGAGCGCGAAGTTCGAGAAGTCGCGGCCCTTCTCGATCTGGATGCGCGTCAGCGATTGCTGCATCCGCGAGCCGTGTTCGAGGATCTCCGCGTCCGACCACTTCTGGTCGGGGTTGTTCGTCGCGTCGGCCGGATCCTTGAGGACCAGCCGCACGTTGAAAAGGAAGTCGTCGACGTTCACGCGGCGAACATTTCTCGGTTGATGACGTCGCGCGCGAGCGCAGCGTCTTCCTCGGCGTGCTTCTGCCGGATGTCGGCCTCGCGCATCATCCGCTCGACTTCGAGCTCGTGCACCAGCTTCGGGATCAGCTCTTGGCGGTACGCGCCCTTGATGAGCTTGATCCCGCGGTCGGTGATCTCGTCGCGCAGTTCCGTCAGCTCAGCGAGGCGGCGCTCGTTGCGCTCGCGCCGCGCGGCGTCGATGCGCTTCATGAGCGAGACCGCATCCTCACGGCACGCGCGAACGCGGTGCATGAGCACGCCGACGCTCGACGGGTCGATCGGGCGGAACTCACCCGCCGGACCCTCGAAGTAAAAGACGACGCCCCAGCAGTGTGTGCGTTCGAGCCACTGCATGAACGCCCAGCGGCCGGGCTGCTTGGGGTCGTCTTCCTTCCAGTTCGGATTCCACCAGAGGTTGTTCCTGGCGTTCTCCGCGACGAGCTCCTGCCGCACGCGCTCGAGCAACGCAGCGTCCGCCCACTCCGGGTCCGGCGGCCGGTAATGGCGCACCGTGGTCGGGTGGGTTTCCGCTGCGTTGATCGAGAGGCGCGGCATCAGAGGCTCACTGGTACGCGGACGCTTCGGCGGGCATGTAGATGCCCGTCTTCATGCACAGGCGGAATCCCATCGGCGTCGACGGCGCCGTGGTCTGGGCACCGAACGACGTCTGGAGCACGTTGCCGCCTTCGAGCAGCGACGTGAGCACGAGGTTCGCAGGCGGAGGGCTCGCGAAAACGCTGCCACCCGCGGACACGAACTGGATTCCCGCGATGTCGGCGATCTGGTTCACCTTGAACGGCAGCGGGATGCGCGGGAGCAGCCCGTTCGTCGTGCCGTAGGCGAACCCGACGTCGAGCGTGCCCGTCGTGGCGCCGCCGATGATCTCGAACCGCGTGATCTTCGACCAGCAGATCGCGCGCGGGTTCGTGCCGACCATCGTGCCGGTCTGTGCGTTCGCGTTGTTCTTGACGTTCCGGTAGCCGCGGATCGTGTTGCCGACGTGATCCACGCCGTCGATCTCGTACGTGAACTGGTCGGTCGCCGTTCCGCAGGTGAAAATCAGCATCGCCGGGAACGGAAGTTCACCGCCGGAAAAGATGCCTGTGCCCGCGATCGGCTTGACTCCCGCGGCGGTCGTCGTGCCGGAGATCGCGTTGGAGATGATCGCTGCGCTGTTCGTGGCCGGGAGCCACAGATCGAAGCACTGTTCGGGGCTGTTGCGCAGCGCACTGGACGGAACGCAGTTCTTGCGACGGATCATGGTTAGTTTTCCCTCGGCCTCTGGCCGGATACTCGACTCGGTGAAGTGTTGAGCGGGGCCGCGCCACCGAGAGCACGGCCCCGCGTTTCGATCACTGGAGATCGACGATCATGTTGCCGCAGCGGTCGCGCACGTCCGCGAACACCTGGTACGAGGTCAGCATGGCCTGGTACACGGCGTCCTGGTCGTTCGCTTGCTGCCACGTCGGACCACCCGGCGCCGTCGCGGGACGGAGCGGGCTGTTCTCGAAGATGTGCACCTGATCGTCGTCGAGGTTCACGCAACGCCCGCCGAGCATGTAGCGCGAGCGCACGAACCCGATGCCGTTCATCGGCACACCACCCTCCGGCGTCGCGCCGCCAGCCACCGCTGCGGGGCTGTTGTAGCGCTTGTCGTTGAGCAGCTGCGCGATGAACGAGTCGTAGAGCTCGTACGAGATGATCCGCTTCTTGATGTTCGCGTTGTTCTGCTTCTTCGCGAGGCTGTCGCCTTGCTGGAGGAGCAGCTCGGTGATCTGCCTCGGGCCGCCACCGGCCGCGTCGAGGATGATCGCCTTGTTGAACTGCGGCGGCGGATACGCGGCCGAGAGCGCCGAGCTGTTCACCTGGATCCCCTGGAAGCCCGCGGCCTGATCGGTCGCGGCCGCCACGGTGTAGTTGTACGCACCGGTCTGCTGCCCGGCCGTCGAGATGCCCGTGCCGTCGAGGACGCCGATGTCGCGGAAGATGCCTTCCAGGCCCATCGGTTCCTGACGCCAGCCCGTGTCGAGCGGGACGCCCGTGACCGCGGACATCGACGCGTCGCGCGTCGCGTCGACGATCCAGTCGCCCACTGCCGTGCCCGCGAGCGGCACCGCGCTGAAGTCGAACGCCGTCCCGCCGAGCGTGGCGGACACGACGATCTGCGTCGCGCTCAGAATCTGGATGATGTAGAACGCTTGCTGAGCGCCCGCCACGCGCACGGTACCGGTCGCAGAGACGAACGCGATTCGCATTCCCACGTCGAGCCAGATGGTCGGCGCCGACGGGCAGTTCGCGATGCCTTCGTTGTCCTGGTTGTGGCGACAGATGACGATTCCGCCAGCTGCCGCAGCAACCACGGCGCCACACTCCGCACGACGGCCCGAGCCGTCGCCGTGCATCATGATCTCCTGCTTGATCGCGAGGTCTTCGACGATGCCCTTGACCTCGTATTCGAGCGGGTCCGCGATCGTGTCCATCCCCACGGACTCGGCCGCGCGCAGGAGCGCGTTGTCGAGCTTGATCCGCAGGTAGATGTCACGCGTCGCCGTGTTGTACTGGTACGCGCCCTGCCGACCGGGGTCGGGCATGTTCGCGCCCTTGTGCATCGCGGAGATGCCGGCGTAGTTGCGACCGCTGCGCGCGGTCTTGATGATGAACTTCCCGGCGACGTGCTGCTTGCTCTTGTAGAGCATGTTCAGCAGTTCGGTCGAGTTGTTCCGAGCGTCCTCGATGGTCGGGAGGATTCGGTTCCGAACGAGCATGTCCCAGATGGGCTGCGTCGTCAGGCCCGACGTGAATGCCGTGGGGATTGCTGCCCCGACGGCCGTTTGAATACCGCTCATGAGCGGCCAGTCCTTCTCGTCAGCGCACTACGGCGGTGACGGGTTCGGCCCGAGCGCAGCACCCGCGTTTCGCAGGAAGCTCGCCATGCCCTCTTTGAAGCGCCCACTCTTGAGCGCATCGCTCCCGACGTCGCTCTTGACCGGGTTCGCGGTCGGAGCAGCGCCGAGGTTCGGGGACACAGCGGGCAGCGTCGCGTTGGTGCGGAGCTGATCTCGGACAGCAGTGCGTTGCAGGCTCGTCACGAGTCCGGCGTCGACGAACGATTGGTGCACCTCGCGGGCGCACTGCTCGAGCGGCTTCTCCGGCTGGGCGATCTGCGCAGCCATCACTTGTTGCCTCGCCAGCGCAGCGAACTGCTTCCCGCGATCGGTCGACGTGTCGACTCCGGGGAAGTAGGTCGCCATCACGTCTCCGACGCGCCGATCGAATTCCGCCTGTTGTTCGCGGTCCTCGAAGCGACGCAAGCGCGCGTCCAGATCCTTGGTGTGAGGATCCGAAGGCGTGCCGGTCGACGCTACCTGCTGGCTTGGATTCGTTCCGCCCGGCGTGGCGGAGATGGACGCCATGAGCGTGTCCACGTCGACGCCTTGCTGCCGAGCGATGTTCGTGAGCCCCGCGAATGCCTGCGGGGCCGTGCGCGGGTCCGAGAGCTGCCGCATGAGTGTGCGGTGCTGCTCCGCTTCCGCGAGCGCCTGAGCGTTCTGTTGGCGCAGGCCGCGCGCCTCGTCGAGCATCTGCTTCCCGGCCTCGAACGTCTGGTGCTCCTGCACGAGCGCCTTCACCGGGACGAACTCGCGCACGCCGCGGATGTTCCGCTCGACGTACGAATCGGGCTCGGCGATGCGCAGGCCCTCGGGCGCGGTGCTCACCGGAATCGGCGCGGGTTGCGCGTTGGGATCAGCCGGCTGCACGGTGCACCTCCCGCGTCACGACGTCGGCCGGCAGCCCGTGGTTCATCGCGTCGGCCGCCATGCGGACGCCGCGGTGCAGCGCATTTCCCTTCGCGGCCATCTGCTCGAACAGCTCCTTGTCCTTGGGATACCGGAACAGGTAGCGCGATTCCACACCGAACGTGACGTTCTTCGCCGAACGCGTCGGCACGTAGATGATCCCCGCGAGCGGGAACTGCTCGCC